>JACPSW010000008.1 GCA_016193045.1 Candidatus Rokuibacteriota bacterium
TAGGGGGTATCCCAGTCGATGCAGAAGTTGCAGTTATAGGGGCAACCCATGCTCGACAGCATGGGCACCGTGGTCATGAAGTATCGCCGCCTGCTCCAGAGAAAAGCCGACTTTCGGATCTCCGGCAGCCGCTCCTGGACCGTCGGCAGATCGTCGAACGGCTTTGCGCTGGAGATCACCGACCCCGGGTCGAAGTGTCCTGCGAGGATGTCGGCGATGAGGCTCTTGTCGCACTCCTTGACGACCAGATCGAAGAAACGCAGGCAGTCCACCGGAAAGGCCTTGGCATGGGGACCACCGATGACGGTCCGGACGCCGGCTCGCCCGTACTTCTTCGCCAGCGCATAGGCGAGAGGGCTGTCCTGGGTGTAGCTGGCGATGAAGACAATATCCAGATCCGTCGGGAACTGGCCGCCTGGATCTCCCACTCCGTAGTAGGGGGTGTAGAACGTCTCGTGGCCGAGCTGGCGGCACCAGACCGAGACCGCCTGGGGCGTGACCGAGGCGTATTGCTTCCTCATGACCAGACGATATGCCAGGTCGATCGGATAACGGGCCGGCGATCCCAGGATTTCCAGTATCCCTACCTTCATCGGGTCCCTCCTCAGCTGCCTGTGAGGGGCGAGACTGGATCGATTCGTTGATTGATCCTGCTGCTGGTAGAAATGGGAGAACCTTATAGCTGCGGTGGCTGGGCGCGAAGCGCCTGGAGGGCTTCGGCCACCTCACGGCCCTTGGCTTCGATCAGGTCCAGCAGTTCTTCCGGTGTGCGCGTGTCCTGGTTGCTCTTCGCGTTCGGGTTGACGGCCTTCAGGTCGAAGTTCTTCGCCTCGATCTCCTTACGTGTCACGGTCCAGCTCCTCTCGCTGTCGGCTCGCTCCGGCAGGAGGCGGAAGAACTCCTCGAACTTGTCGAGGGTGAGTGGGCTCTTCTTTCCTACCTTGATGCCGGAGAGATCGTAGTACCAGATCCGCTCCGTTGGCCGGCCCCTGGTGAAAAAGAGGAGGTTGGCCTTCACGCCCGCGCCAGCATTCACGAACGTCCCGGGCGGGAGGCTCAGGATGCACCAGAGATCACAGTCGTCCAGCAGTTTTCGCTTGGTCTGGACGAAGGCCGTCTCGTTGGTCCGGAAGAGCACCCCCTCGTCCAGCACGATCCCGCACCGCCCGCCCGGCTTAAGGTTGTCGATGACGTGCTGGAGGAACAGCACCTGGGTTGCGCCGGTCTTGTAGGCAAAGCGGGTCTGGGCGTCTTTGCTCTCCTTCCCCCCAAAGGGCGGATTCATCAGGGTGACGTCGTAGAGGGCCGGGGCCCCGGCGAAGAGCCCACCGTAGATCTCCTGTCCCGTGAGGGTGTTGCCGTGCCAGATGTGCGGCTCGTCGATGTTGTGGAGCACGAGGTTGGCGAGCGCGATCGGGTAGATGGCGTTGTCCTTCTCGCGGCCATAGAAGGTGTGGCTCTTGAGGGTCTCCAGCTGGTCGGCTGAGGAGATGTTGGCGTTGTTTCCTCCAGCCATGTGCTCGAAGGCCTGGGCGAGGAAGCCGCCCGTCCCGCACCCGGGGTCATAGATGGTCTCCCCGATCCTGGGGTCGATGACCTTCACCATCACCCGGATGATCTCGCGGGGGGTGAAGAACTGGCCTCCGTCGTTCCCCTTCTCGCCCATTTTGAGGAGGAGTCCCTCGTAGACCTGGGAAAGGGGCAGCTTGCCGAAGCGGCTGATCCCGTGCTCCAGGGCCACGACGTAGTTCCCCACCTCCCGCAGGTCGGCGGGGCTCCGCTCGACGGCCGCCCCGGCCTCCGCCGCGAGCAGCTCGCCAAGGGTCGCCTGGGTGCCTTCGATCCGGCTCGACAGCACGGCCTCCCGCCGGACGAACGGGCGAATCAACAGGTGAGAGTTAGGGAGGCGACCCCCTTCCCCCGCTAACCGCCCGATCAGCCGGTCGGCGTCCGAGAGACCCCGGACCAAGTCCGGGGTCCAGACAATCTCGGGGGGGAGGGGGTCGGGCAGGAAGGCGGTGTATCCCCCTGGGCATGGGATGCGTCGGCCAGGAGCCTTTGTCATTCGCGGGGTTCGGCTAATTTTCGCGTGCGCAAATAGTGCCAACAGTTATTAGCGATAATAGCTTATCGTGAAAATAGGCGCGAAAACTTCCCAGGGCGGCTTTCAAAGCTCCCCGCTAAATGCCCGCCGGAGTAGCGGGGCCGGCATCGGGTCGGCAATGCCTATGTCTTGGCCGCCAAGCGCAGGTCTGCCGAGATCGGCAGCTCCAACAGGTCTCCCCGCAGGAGTCGAGTTGAGAAGAAGAGCACCTCGAGGTTCTCGACCTCACCGCTGGCCGGGTTGAGGCGGGCGATCACCTCATCACCGATCTCCTCGGATTCCTGCTCTGGGTAGGGCGGCCTCGTGTTGATGTGGAGGATGTCTCCTTCGCGGTCGTACCTGAATGTCAGCTTCGCTTCCATTCGATCTCTCCTCCCGCCAGCAGCCCCATGCGGGGAACGCTACCGGCAGTCGCTGGAGGTGTCAAGGTTTCCTGCCGGGCGATGTATTATGTGGGCGGGATGGATGAGGCGAGGATCCTGAGCCGGCTGCCGCTGCCCGAGGAGGCGCAGGTGGAGCGCCAGCTCCGCCCCCAGCGCCTCGACGACTACGTCGGGCAGCGCGAGGCGGTCGAGAGCCTCCGCGTCTCCATCGAGGCCGCGCGCCAGCGGAGCGAGCCCCTGGACCACGTCCTCCTCTACGGGCCCCCCGGCCTCGGTAAGACAACGCTCGCCCACATCGTCGCCAACGAGATGGGGGCCCAGATCGTGCCCACCTCGGGGCCGGCCCTGGAGCGGGGCGCCGACCTCATGGGGATCCTCACCAACCTGGCCGAGAAGGACGTGCTCTTCATCGACGAGGTCCACCGGCTCCCGCGCGTGATCGAGGAGCTCCTCTACCCGGCCATGGAGGACTTCGCCGTCAACTTCGTCATCGACAAGGGGCTCCACGCCCGGACGCTCCGGTACGCGCTCCGACCGTTCACGCTCGTCGCCGCCACCACCCGACCCGGAATGCTGTCGTCCCCGCTCAGGGAGCGCTTCGGGATCTTCCACCACCTGGATTTCTACTCCGACGAGGAGCTCTGCCGGATCATCGTGCGCTCGGCGTCCATCCTGGGCGCCTCCGTCGAGCGGCAGGGGGCGGAGGAGATCGCGCGGCGCTCCCGCGGCACCCCGCGGATTGCCAACCGCTTGCTCCGCCGCGTGAGGGACTATGCCCAGGTCAAGGGAGACGGCGTGATCACGCGGGAGGTCGCCCACGACGCCCTGGACCGCGAGGGGGTGGACGGCCGCGGCCTCGACCGGCTGGACCGCCGCTTTCTCACGGCGATCATCGAGCAGTACGGCGGCGGGCCCGTGGGCATCGAGGCGGTCGCCGCCACCATCAACGACGAGGCCGAGACGCTGGCCGAGATGGTAGAACCCTACCTCCTGAAGATCGGCTTCATCGTGCGGAGCCCCAACGGCCGGCGGGCCACCGCCGGGGCCTATTCTCACCTGGGCTATCCGGCTCCCGCGGCTCCGGGGGGGCAGGGGCAGCTGCCGCTGTAGGGGGCGAGGAGGAATGCCTGACCTGGGCGGGGTGGGGAAATTACTCATCGGTTTCGGGGTCGTCATGCTAATTCTGGGAGGGATATTCCTGCTGTTGGGGAACTTATCGGGAAAGGTGCCGTGGATCGGGCGACTGCCGGGCGACATCTACATCGAGCGCGGGAGCTGGCGATTCTACTTTCCCCTCGCCACGTCCATCCTCGTCTCCATCGTCCTGACCCTCATCTTCTCGCTCTTCACTCGGCGCTGACCGCTCTCGCGCTCCTCCTGCTCCTGGTCCCCGTTCCGGCCCTCGCCAGCGGGATGATCCGCGTCGCGGTGGCCGACGGGCTCAAGAGCGTCGAGGTGGGCGGGGGGGGGATCCTGGCCAGCGACCTCCAGGGCCAGCCGCTGCTCGCGGGACGCCCGGCAACGGTGCGCGTCGCCCTCCGGAACGGGGCCTTGGATGTGGAAGGGCGACGGGTCGCCGGCGCGCGCCTCGTGCCGGCGGGTCCGAGCGCCCTCCGGCTGAACGGTCGGGAGTACCCGGGGTCGCTGGAGGTCCTGAGAAACGGCGATGGGCTCGCGGTCGTGAACGAGCTGCCCTTCGAGGAGTACCTGGCCGGCGTCCTGGCCCTGGAGGCCTCGGACAAGTGGCCCTTCGAGATCCTCAAGGCCCAGGCCATCGTCGCCCGGACCTACGCCGCCTATCACCGGTGGCTCAACGCGGCCAAGGCCTTTCACATCCTGGCCTCGACGGCCAACCAGCAGTACGCGGGAAGGGTCGCCGAGACCTCGCCCGTGTGGGAGGCCGTGAGGGCGACCGAGGGGCAGATCCTGACGCTGGACGGGCGGTTCTTCCCGGCCTTCTACCACACCGACAGCGGCGGCCACACCGAAGAGCCGCGCCTGGTCTTCGCCGCGCGGAACATGCCGGCGCTCAGGGCGGTGCGCTCGGAGTTCTCCGGCGACTCGCCCCACTTCGCCTGGAACCTGGACATGCCGATCGGGCAGCTGAGCGAGCTGCTGCGTAAGGGCGGGATCTCGGTGGGCACGGTGGTGCGGCTGGAAGTCCTCGAGCGGTCCCGCTCGCTTCGCGTCCTGCGCCTGGCCGTCCACGGCACGCGCGGCACCGCCCGAGTCTCCGGCGCCGACTTCCGCCGGATCCTGGGCAACGACACGCTCAAGAGCACGCTGTTCGCGGTCGCGGTGGACGGTCGGTACGCGCGCTTCGCCGGCCGCGGCTACGGCCACGGGGTCGGGATGGATCAGTGGGGCGCCAAGGCCATGGCCGAGCAGGGCTACCTCGTGTATCAGATCCTCGAGTACTACTACCCGGGCGCCGCCTTGGGGATGCTCCGATGATCGCCTGGAGCGATTTCGATAAGGTGGACATGCGGGTGGGCGTCGTGGTGGATGCCCAGGAGTTTCCCGAGGCGAAGAAGGCCGCGTACCGGCTCTGGGTGGACCTCGGGCCGCTCGGCGTCAAGCGCTCCAGCGCCCAGGTCACCGACCGCTATCGGGTGGCGGACCTGGTCGGCCGCCAAGTGGTCTGCGTCGTCAACTTCCCGCCGAAGCAGGTGGGGCCGTTCGTCTCCGAGGTCCTCGTGATGGGCGCCTACACCAAGTCGCGCGAGGTGGTCCTCCTCCGGCCCGACGAGTCTGTCCCTCCCGGCTCCAGGATCGGCTAGCCGGGCCGATAACCGTCGCATCCCGGCGTTCTCGGTCGTCGCCGATCCTCACGTACAACGGCGTACGCTCCGGGTCGGCTCCTCCCTCGGGCCTTGGGCTGCTCGGTTCTCGGCCCGGCTCCAGGATCGGCTAGCTTCGCTCTCAGGAGGCTGTCCTTCCGCTGACGATGTCCGCTCGGAGGTGTCGGTCCGACTGACAACCCTCCAGGTGTCCGCTCCCTGACGAAGCGAAACTGCTCAGCCGTTTCAATGAGTTCCGGCCCGGCCGGCGACTGGCAGAGAGGTTGCTCCACCTGCGTCGGCAGGAGACATCTCGCCCGTTCCGACAGAAAGGGGGCCCCCATGTTCAACCGGAGTCACGCGGTGGCGGCGGTGTCAGCGGCGTGTCCCAAGTGCGGGTTTGATGAGGTCGTGGCCGACACCTGTCCCCGCTGCCGGGTGAGAGTGTCGAACTACCGGACCTATCTCGCCGTCCGGGACCGGGGAGCCCTCGCGCGACGTGCCTGGTTCCACAGGCTGAGTCCCCTTCGGACACTGAGACGGCCGACGCCTTCGACGGATCGGCGCGCGATCTACGAGGAGCTGATCCTGGGGCGGATCTATCGGGAACTGCGCTACCCTGGGACGGCGCGGGGGGTCTACCTTGTCTTGCTCGGCTTTGACCTGACGCCGGCCGGCCGGGCCGGCGCGCTCAGTGTCACGGTGAACCCGGCGAACGCTCAAGTACTGGAGAGCGTCCGGGCCGCTCTCAACCGGGCTCAGCCGTTTCCCACGCCGCCCAACGGCGGGGGCGGCAAGCCTTACCACGTCAGCCTCGTGCTGACCGTGAACATCTGAGGAGCGCGGCAATGAATCGAGCGATTGGATGTCTGGCCGGTGTGCTGGTTCTGGTCTTCGGGTCCGCCGGAGCCGCAGTTGCCCAGAGCGGAGCATGGGAGACGACCATGGCCGCCGGGATGAGCGCGCATGAGCGGGGGCTGTACGCCGAGGCCGAAGAAAAGTTCTCCGCCGCCCTCAAGGAGGCTGAGGCGTTCGGACCGGAGGACCCCCGCCTGGCGGCGAGCCTCAACAACCTGGCCTCCGTGTATGCCGCCCGGGGTCAGGCCGCCCGAGCCGAGCCCCTGTCTCGCCAGGCGCTGGCGATTCGGGAGAAGGCGCTGGGGGCGGAGCACGGGGACGTGGCCGCGAGCCTGGAGAACCTCGGCTCCATCTATGCCGCCCAGGGACAATACGCCCGGGCTGAGCCGCTTCTCCGTCGGGCGCTCGGGATCCGCGAGAAGACGTTGGGGCCCGAGCACCCGGAGGTGGCCCAGAGCCTGAACGCGCTCGTGGAGCTCCACCGCGCTCGGGGCCAGGCCGCCGCGGCAGAACCGCTTGCGATCCGGGCGCTGGCCATCGCCGAGAAAGCCCGGGGGCCGGAACATCCCGAGGTGGCGACGAGCCTCAACAACCTGGCCGGCGTCCGCCTCGCCCAGGGAAATTTCACCGAGGCCGAGCTGCTCTACTCCCGGGCGCTCGAAATCAGGGAAAAGGTTCTGGGGCCGGAGCACCCCCACGTGGCCACGAGCCTGAACAACCTCGGGGTGCTCCACGCGGCCCGGGGCCGGTCCGCCGAGGCCGAGGCGCTCTACCAGCGGGCCCTCGCCATCGCCGAGAAGGCCCTCGGGCCGGAGCACCCCCACGTGGCCACGAGCTTGAACAACCTGGCGCTGCTCCACGTCACCCAGGGCAGGCCCGCCGAGGCCGAACCGCTCTCCACGCGCGCCCTGGCCATTGATGAGAAGGTCCTTGGAGCCGAGCATCCCAGCGTCGCCACCGACCTGAATAACGTGGGGTTGCTCTACGCTTCTCGGGAAGAGTTCGACCGGGCCGAGCCGCTCTACCGCCGGGCGCTGGCGGTCCGGGAGAAGGTCCTCGGCCCCGAGCACCCGGATGTCGCCAGCACTCTTACCAACCTGGCCGTGCTCCGCCACGAGCTGGGCAAGCAGCGCGAAGCGGTGTTCCTCTACCGCCGCGCCTGGCAGATCCGGGAGAAGGCGCTGGGGCCCGACCACCCCCAGGTGGCCGCGAGCCTCGAGAACTACGCCGCGCTCCTGCGCGACATGAACCATGGTGGGATGGCCGCCGCCCTGGAGGCCCGCGCCGAGGCGATCCGCGCCAAGCTTCCCCAGGTTCAGGAGGCCAAGTGATCCCGGCGGTGCGCGCCCAGGTCATCTTCTAGCCGCTCAAAGCCCGCAATATCTCCAGGGAGTCGGCTCAGACCCGGGCCGGCTCCCTGGCGATTCCTTCCACATTCCGCGTGTTAGACTCGATGGGTCATGGATGTCGCCCTGTTCGATTACCCTCTGCCGCCCGAGCGGATCGCCCAGTATCCGGCCGAGCAGCGCGACGCCTCGCGGCTCCTGGCGTGCGACCGCGCCGCGGGCCGCCGGGAGGACCGCGTCTTCGCCGAGTTGCCGGACCTCCTGCGCCCAGGAGATGTGCTCGTCGTCAACGATTCGCGCGTGATCCCGGCGCGGCTTCTGGGGCGCCTCGAACCAGGGGCACGCCAGGTCGAGCTCCTCTTTCTCAGGGCCGTGGGAGGGTCGGCCTGGGAGGCGCTCGCCCGGCCGGCGAAGCGCTGCCGTCCCGGCGCCGTCATTGCCTTCGCTGACGGGCAGGTGAGAGCGCGGGTGGCCGCCGTCGCGGGCGAGGGCCGGCGGATCATCGAGCTGTCGGGCACGGAGGCGGTTCGGGAGGTCCTCGAGCGCTACGGGGTGCCGCCGCTGCCGCCCTACATCACGCGCCACCAGAAGCCCGGGCAGGAGGACTGGGAGCGGTATCAGACGGTGTACGCGGCGCGCGATGGGTCGGTGGCGGCCCCCACGGCGGGGCTGCACTTCACGCCGGCGCTCCTGGATCGCCTCAAAGCCCGGGGAATCGTGGTCGAAACCCTCACGCTCCACGTCGGGCCCGGGACCTTCCGCCCGATTCGTTCCCCCCAGGTGGAGGCTCATCGGATGGAAGCGGAGGAGGCAGAGATCTCAGCGGCCGCCGCCGACGTCATCAACAGGGCTAAGGACAGGGGGAGAAGGATCGTCGCCGTGGGAACGACCGCCTGCCGCGCCCTGGAGTCCGCGGTCGACGGGCAGGGCCGGGTGCGGCCCATGTCGGCCCCCACGGGTCTGTTCATCTATCCGGGCCATCGTTTCAGGGTCATCGACGCCCTCCTGACCAATTTCCACCTGCCGCGCTCCTCGCTCCTCCTGCTGGTGTGCGCCTTCGCTGGGCGGGAGTTTGTCCTGGACGCCTATCGCCACGCCGTGGAGGCGGGCTACCGCTTCTACTCGTACGGCGATGCGATGCTGATTCAGTGATGGACCCCTCACCCTGGCCAACTCAGACGCCTCTCGCCTCTTCTCCCCCCTTCACGCAAGATGCGAGCGGAGGCGAGCCACCTCTACGGGCACCCACCCGTGTGGGTGGGTCGGGGTGAGGGGGGCAGAGGGGACCCCCATTGCGATTCGAACTGTTGAAAGCGGACGGCCTGGCGCGCGCGGGGCGGCTCTCGACCCCGCACGGTGTGGTGGAAACGCCGGCGTTCATGCCGGTGGGGACCCAAGGGTCGGTCAAGAGCCTGGCGCCCGAAGACCTCCGCCAGATCGGGACCCAGATCCTCCTCGCCAACACCTACCATCTCTTCCTCCGTCCGGGGCACCTGCTCGTCGCCGAACTGGGAGGCCTTCATCGCTTCATGGCCTGGGAGGGGCCGATCCTGACTGATTCGGGCGGGTTCCAGGTGTACAGCCTGGCTTCGCTGGGCAGGGTGACCGAAGAGGGCGTCAGGTTCCGCTCCCACCTGGACGGGGCCGAGCACCTCCTCACGCCGGAGCTGTCGGTGGAGATCCAGCAGGCCCTCGGGGCCGACATCATCCATCCCCTGGACGAATGCCTGGCCCATCCCGCTCCCCGTGCTCAGACCGAGGCATCGCTGGCCCTCACGCTCCGCTGGGCGGCTCGAGCGAAGGCCGCCTGGAGGCGCGGCGACGGGCGCCAGGCCATGTTCGGGATCGTGCAGGGGGGCGGCTACGAGGACGTGCGGCGCCGCGCCGTGGAGGAGGCCTGCGCCCTCGAGTTCGACGGGTACGCCGTCGGCGGCCTCGCGGTGGGGGAGCCGAAGCCCCTCATGCTCGACCTCCTGGAATTCACCGCAGCCCTCTTGCCCAAGGACCGGCCGCGCTACCTGATGGGAGTGGGGACGCCGCCGGATCTCCTGGGCGCGGTGGCCCGCGGCGTGGACCTGTTCGACTGCGTCCTCCCCACCCGCAACGCCCGGAACGGCCAGCTCTTCACGGCCGCCGGCGTCCTCACGATCAAGCAGGCCCGCTATGCGACCGACCAGCGCCCCGCGGACGAGGGATGTCCCTGCTACACGTGCCGCACGTTCTCCCGGGCCTACCTCCGCCACCTCTTCGCGGCGCGGGAATTGCTCGCCTACCGCCTGCTGAGCCTGCACAACCTCCACTTCTACCTGGCCCTCATGGCGGAGACGCGCGCGGCCATCAGGGCGGGGGCCTTTGAGACATTCAGGGCTCGGTTTTTGGCGCGGTATGCGGTATCATCCGGTGGCGGTCCGTCCGCCACTTTCGAAAGCACGGAGGTCTGAGATGTCGATCGCCCACGCCGCCGACATGGCCTACGCCGCCGCCCCGTCGCCGGGCACCTCGGGGTCGGGCTCGGCCATGGTCCAGATCCTCTTCCTGGCGGCGCTGTTCGCGATCTTCTACTTCCTCCTGATCCGCCCCCAGCAGCGACAGCGGAGGCAGCGGGAAGTGATGCTGAGCGCCGTCAAGCGGGGCGACAAGGTGGTGACCACCGGCGGGCTCTACGGCACCGTGGTCGGCCTCAGCGAGCACAGCGTCGTGCTGAAGGTGGCCGATCAGGTCAAGCTGGAGTTCGAGCGCTCAGCCATCGGACGGATCGTGGCGCAGGGCGAGAAGGAAGGGGCGTAGCAGCCCGGATGCGCCGATACCTCTGGCTCCGCATCGGCATCATCCTGGTAGCCATCCTCGGCTCCCTGACTTACCTCTACCCTCCCCCCGGCATCCGGGAGTATCTCTACGGCCCCGCGCCCGGTCTGGCGAGGAAAGGGGGCCTGCTCCCGCCGACCCTGAACCTCGGGCTCGACCTGCAGGGGGGGATCCACCTGGTACTGGGCGTCGACGCGGACAAGGTGCTCGAGAGCCAGGTGGAGCGGGCCGCCGCCGACATCCGCGGATCGCTGGAGAAGAAGGGGATCGGGGTCGCGCAGGCTGCGCGCCAGGGCACCATGGAGATGGTCGTCCAGCTGGCGTCCTCCCAGTCCTGGAATGACGCCCTCACCGTGCTGAACGAGTTCCCGGCCTTCGACCGGAAGAGCGCGGACCAATCCGCCGGGCGGATCCTCCTGGCCCTGCGGGAGCGGGAGGCGGCCACGCAGCGGGACCTGGCGGTCCGCCAGGCGCTCGAGACCATCCGCAACCGCGTGGACCAGTTCGGGGTGGCCGAGCCGACCATCCAGCAGCAAGGGGAGAACCGTATCCTCGTCCAACTGCCGGGGATCCAGGATCCGGAGCGGGCCAAGGCGCTGATCGGCAAGACCGCCCTCCTGGAGTTCAAGATGCTCGACGAGCGGACGTCGGTGGAGGACGCCCTGGCCGGGCGGCTCCCCGAGACCTCCGAGGTGCTGTACCAGCGGCGGGTGGACAAGGACACCAAGGTGGAACGCAAGATCCCCTACGTCGTCCAGAAGCGGACGCTGCTGACCGGCGCCGAGCTGAACCGCGCCGAGGTTCAGGCCGACCCGAACTCGCCGGGGAACTGGCAGGTCGCGATCGAGTTCAACGCGGTCGGCACGCGGATCTTCGGCGAGATCACCGAGCAGAACGTGGGCAAGCTCCTCGCCATCATCCTGGACGGCAACGTCAACTCGGCGCCCCGGATCAACGAGCGCATCCCCGGCGGGCGCGCCGTCATCACCGGCCAGTTCACGATCGAGGACGCGCGGGACCTGGTGATCGTGCTCCGGGCGGGCGCCCTTCCGGCGCCGGTGAAGATCCTGGAGGAGCGGTCCGTGGGGCCGTCCCTCGGCGCCGATTCTATCCGCCAGGGGATGCTCGCCATCATCGCGTCCGCGCTGGTGGTCTTCGTCTTCATGCTGGTCTACTACCGCTTCTCGGGGCTCATCGCCGACGTGGCCCTGGGGCTGAACCTTGTGATACTGCTGGCGACCATGGCGGGCTTCCACGCGACTCTGACGCTCCCCGGCATCGCCGGGATCGCGCTGACGATCGGCATGGCGGTGGACACCAATATCCTGATCTTCGAGCGGATCCGGGAGGAGTTTCGAACCGGCAAGACGGTCCGGGGGGCCATCGACGCCGGGTTCGCGCGCGCGTTCCGGACCGTGGTGGACACCCACGTCACGGTGCTGGTGTCTGCTGCGATCCTCTACAACTTCGGGACGGGCCCCGTGAAGGGGTTCGCCGTCTCACTGGCCATCGGCATCGCGGCAAGCCTCTTCACGGCCGTCTTCTTCACCCGCCTGATCTTCGATCTCCTCTACACGGGCCGCCGCCGGATCCAGGCTCTCTCCATCTAGCCCCATGCTCCAGCTCTTCAAGGAGCCCCATTTCGACTTCATCGGCAAACGGCGCTGGGCGTACCTGCTGTCCCTGGCGTTCATCGCCGTGGGCCTGGTGTCGATCGCCTTTGCCGGCGGGCTCCGGTACGGGATCGATTTTTCGGGGGGAACCCTCCTCCAGGTGCGGTTCGACCAGACGGTGGCGGTCGACCGCATTCGGGCGGCCCTGGATCAGATCAAGCTCGGCGAGAGCGTCATCCAGGAGTTCGGCGACCCGCGGGAGTTCATCTTCAGGCTCCCGCTCGCCGAGGTGCCCGCCGAAGAGGTCACGCGGCGGGTCCAGGAGGCGTTGGCCAAGGACCCCGCCTTCGGCAAGGTGGAGATCCGCCGGGTGGAGTTCGTCGGCCCCCAGGTGGGGCGCGATCTTCAAGTTCAGGCCCTTTACGCCGTGCTGGCCAGTATGGTGGGGATCCTCATCTACGTCGCCGTCCGCTTCGACCTCAAGGGCGGGGTGGCCTCCATCGCGGCCATCGTCCACGACGTGCTGGTCTGCCTGGGGGCCTTGTCCCTGACTGGCCGCGAGATGTCGCTCCCCGTGCTGGCGGCGCTGCTGACGATCATCGGCTATTCGGTCAACGACACCATCGTGGCCTACGACCGCGTCCGGGAGAACCGGGGCAAGGGGGTCAAGAAGGGGCTCTCCTTCGCCGAGCAAATCAACATCGCCATCAACCAGACGCTCTCGCGCACCGTCCTGACGGCGCTGACGACGTTCATGGCCACCACCATCCTGTTCGTGTTCGGCGGCAAGGTCCTGGAGGACCTGGCCTTCGTCCTCACCGTCGGGGTGGTCACGGGCACCTACTCTACGATCTACATCGCCGGCGCGCTCATCGTGGACTGGACGATCTGGGCGGAGGCTCGGGCGCGGCGGGCCAAAAAAGCCGTGGCAAAAGCCGGATCAGCGTGAGAAAATAATGAGTTGCAAGGCGGTGAGGTGGAAACGGCGTGACGCAACTCCAAACGTTGATCGAGGAGATTCCCAAATACCAGCCCGGGGCCGACCTGGACCTGGTCAAGCGCGCCTACCGGTTCTCTGAGATCTCCCACCAGGGGCAGCAGCGCGCCTCGGGTGAGCCTTACCTCTCCCACCCCCTCGAAGTCGCCGGCCTCCTCGTCAACTTCAAGATGGATGTCACCACGGTCACCGCCGGGCTGCTCCACGATGTCCTCGAAGACACGCGCGCCACCAAGGACGACCTGACCCGCGAGTTCGGGGTCGAGATCGCCGATCTGGTGGACGGCGTGACCAAGATCGGCAAGCTGGCCTTCTCTTCCAAGGAGGAGCGCCAGGCCGAGAACTTCCGCAAGATGCTGGTCGCGATGGCGCGGGATATCCGGGTGCTGATGATCAAGCTGGCCGACCGCCTGCACAACATGCGGACGCTGGACTACCTGGTCCAGGACAAGGGTCGGAAGATCGCCGAGGAGACCCTGGACATCTATGCCCCGCTGGCCCATCGGCTCGGGATGGCGAAGGTCAAGGCCGAGCTGGAGGACCTCGCCCTGCGCTGCCTCCACCCGGAGGACTACGCGGACCTCCAGCGGCGGGTCGCCAAGCGGCGGCTCGAGCGGGAGGCCGAGATCAACCAGGTCATCGCCATCCTGGAGAAGAAGCTCGGCGAGGTCGGGATCGAGGCCCAGATCCGGGGGCGGCCCAAGCACTTCTTCTCGATCTTCAAGAAGATGCACGATCAAGGTCGGGAGTTCGACGAGATCTACGACCTCACGGCAGTCCGGGTCATCACGCAGACGGTGCGCGACTGCTACGGCGCCCTCGGCGTGATCCACTCGCTCTGGAAACCCGTGCCGGGGCGGTTCAAGGACTTCATCGCGATGCCGAAGGTCAACATGTACCAGTCGCTCCACACGACGGTCATCGGCCCCAAAGGGGACCCGGTGGAGATCCAGATCCGCACCTTGGAGATGCACCGCGTCGCCGAGGAGGGGATCGCGGCCCACTGGCTCTACAAGGAGAAGAAGAGCGACAAGGACAAGTTCGACCAGTCCTTCGTCTGGCTCCGGCAGCTGATGGAGTGGCAGCAGGAGATGAAGGACCCGCGCGAGTTCATGGAGACCGTGCGCGTGGATCTCTTCCCCGACGAGGTCTATGTCTTCACCCCCAAGGGCGACGTCAAGGCGCTCCCCGAGGGCTCGACCCCCATCGACTTTGCCTTCGCGGTCCACACCCAGGTCGGCCAGCGCTGCGCGGGCGCCAAGGTCAACGGCAAGCTGGTCCCCCTGCGCTACACGCTCAGGCAGGGGGACATCGTCGAGATCGTCACCTCGCCCACCCAGCATCCGAGCCGCGACTGGCTCAAGATCGTCAAATCCTCGCGCGCCCGCTCCAAGATCAACCAGTGGCTCAAGACCGAGGAGCGCGCGCGCTCGCTGAGCCTCGGGCGCGAGCTCTTCGAGCGGGAGGCGCGGAAGTACCGCCTCTCCCCGGCCACCCTCCTGGGGTCGGAGGAGGCGGTGAAGAAGGTCCTCACGGATCTCGGCTTCCCCTCGGTCGACGACCTCCTGGCCTCCATCGGTTACGGCAAGACGGGGGTCCACCAGGTGCTGACGAAGCTCGCGCCGGGGGACGTGATCGAGGCGGAGCGCGCCCCCGCGGCCAAGCCGAAGGCGGCTCGTCCCGCCAAGAGCGATGGCGGCGTCAAGATCCGCGGCGTGGAGGACCTCCTGGTGCGCTTCGCCCGGTGCTGCACGCCCGTCCACGGCGATGCCATCGTGGGCTTCATCACCCGGGGGCGCGGGTTGACCGTCCACACGCGGGATTGCCACACCGTCGCGCAGGGGCTTCTGGACAAGGAGCGGGTCGTCGGGGTGGAATGGGACGCGGCGGAGCCCGCGGCCCGGCCGGTGAAGATCGCGGTGTACATCGGGCGCGACCGTCCAGGGCTCCTGGCCGAGATCTCGGCGGCCATCTCGTCGCGGCATGGGAACATCACCAAGGCCGAGATCACGGTCACGGAGGATCGCAAGGGCATCAACCACTTCGTGGTGGAAGTGGCCGATCTGCATCAGCTTCAGCAGATCATCGAGGCCATCCGCGGGGTCAAGGACGTCATCAAGGTCGAGCGCGTCCGCGGCCTGTAGGGGGGGGCCGTGACCCGGGCTGAGTTCGAATCCCTCGTCGAGCGGGCCCTCAAGACCCTGCCCCGGCGCTTCCGGCAGAAGATGAAGAACATCGCCGTGGTCGTGGACAGTTGGGCCGACGGCGAGACCCTCGAGGAGATGGGGATCGAGCCCCCCGACACGCTCTACGGTCTCTATCGCGGAGTCGATCTCACCCGACGCGATTCGTCCTACGGCAACGTGCTCCCCGACACGATCACGATCTACCAGGGGCCCATCGAGGAGGACTGTGCCGACCAGGCGGAGATGGCCGAGCTGATCCGCGACGTAGTGATCCACGAGGTCGGCCACTACTTCGGCCTGGACGATGACACCATGGCCGAGTTCGAGCGCTCTGAGGACGACTGAATCACCCGCCTGCTGTTCTAGTCTCCGCAAGTTTTTTCCTTGACAAGGCTTTCAACTTCTTCTAGGTTTTCAGCAGATGCTGAAATTGCAGCCACAAGTGAAACAATGCGAAAGTTTGAAGAGATTCGGAAATTGGCGGCCCAGCGGCTGCGGGAGTTCTTTCCCAGAGTGAAGACCTGGGAAGAGATGCCCGACGCCAAGGTCGGCGACCAACGCGCCGATCTGCTGGTGAAATTCCAGCTAGGGGGCCACGAGCATCTCCTGGCGCTGCAGGTCGGCGGCCTCGGCCAGCCCCGTCAGATCCGGGAGGCCGTCACCCGGTTGAGCGATATCCGGCGCGATCTGCCCGCGGCGTACGCGGTCGCGGTGGCGGAGTACATCGGCCCCCAGTCGGCCTCGCTCCTCCGCCGAAACGGCTTTGGCTATCTCGATCTGTCCGGCAACTGCTACCTCGCGTTCGAGAACGTCCTCATCGAAAAAGAGGGAAAGCCCAACGTCCGTCCCTCCAACCGGCCGCTCAAGTCGCTGTTCGCTCCCCGGGCGACGCGCGTCGTGCGGGTGCTGCTCGTGGACCCGCAACACGCCTGGCGCCTGGAAGAGCTGGCCAAGGCCGCGGAGGTCAGCCTCGGCCATGCCCACAACGTCGTCAAGCGGCTGGAAGAGCTGGCCTGGGTGGTTCGGGGGAAGCACCAGCGGATCCACCTGGCCAAGCCGGCCGATCTCCTGGAGGCCTGGTGCGAAGGCTACTCCTATCGCCAGAACGGGATCGCGACGTACTTCTCGCCCGAACGGATCACCCGGCGGCTGATGGCGGAGATCGCCCGCGTGGCCCAGGCCGAGGGACGCCGCTACGCCTTCACGCTTCACTCGGGGGCGGCGCTCATCGCCCCCAATATCCGTTTTCCCGTCATCCACTCGTACCTAGAGGGGCCTCTGGATCCCTTCGCCCGGGCGCTCGGGCTCCGCCCCGGCGAGGGGGAGGGGAACGTCCATCTTCTGGCGCCGTACGACCAGGGCGTCTTCTACAGCCGGCTGGAAAAAAGCGGCCTGTCGGTCGTGTGCCTTCCGCAGCTCTACGCGGACCTCTACCGCTACGAGCGCCGAGGTCGAGAGCAGGCGGAGTACCTCCGGCGTGAAGCCATGGGGTACTGATGGGGAGAGGGGGTGAAACGGAGCGATGGCGAAGAAGAAGGCGACGAAGAAGGGCAAAAAGCGCTAGGGCCCGATGTGTAGCGAGACCCGTGTAAGAAAGGAGGTGAAAACTGAATGGCGAAAAAGAAGGCCACCAAGAAAAAGAAGAAGTAGAGTCTGCAGCACACCTCGGTGGGGGGTGGCGGCCTCCCACCGGCACTCATCCCCCTCACCCTGTCCTCTCTCCGCGGGAGAGAGGGTGGGGATGAGGGGTTGTTTTTTAGACGACCTTGGTAACTTTCCCGGCCTTCAGGCAGCGGGTGCAGACGCGGAGCCGCTTGAGGGTCCCGCCGACCATGGTCCGCATGGAGACCAGGTTGGGCAGCCAGCGCCGTTTGCTCAGGTTGTGGGCATGGCTGATCCGGTGGCCGACGGCCGGACCTTTCCCGCAGATATCACAGCGCTGCGCCATCGTGACTCCTTCGAGGCGGTTGTGGGGTTGCTGCAACCAGGCACCTTGTATAGCATAAGCCGGTGAACGAGGCAACTCCTGACGCGGCCCGGGGCCTTCAGGCTCCCCTCCAGTATCTGAAGGGGGTCGGGCCTCAGCGAGCCAAGCTCCTCTCCCGCCTCGGCCTCGAAACGATCGAGGACGCCCTCTTCTTCGTCCCAAGCCGCCACGAAGACCGGAGCCGCCTGACCCCCTTCCGGGAGCTGGCGGAGGGGATCGCCCAGTCCTGCGCCGGGACGGTCGCGCGGATCAATGCGCCGCCGCGCGGCAACCCGCGCGTGCCCTTGTCCGTGACGTTCCGGGATGGCACGGGCTACCTCACGGCGGTCTGGTTCAACCAGCCTTACTTGGCGGACAAGTTCGAGAAGGCCAGCGAGCGGAAACAAACCGTCTTCCTCTTCGGGCGGACAGCCCGCTTCAGGAACGGGCCCCTCCAGATGCAGCATCCCGATTACGAGGTCGTCGAGGAGGACGAGGACGAAACGCTCCACACCGGTCGTCTCGTTCCCATCTACCGGCTCACCGAAGGGCTCCCCCAACGCTGGCTCCGGTCCCTTCTCTGGCGGGTGCTCGACGAGCACGCGCCGAGGGTGGCGGAGAGCCTGCCCGAGGCGCTCCGCCGGCGCCGCCGGCTCAGTGCCCTATCCGACGCCGTCAGGGCGATCCACTTCCCCCAGACCGAGGAGGAGTTCGCCACGGCCCGGCGCCGCCTCGTCTTCGACGACTTCTTCCTCTTCGAGCTCGGTCTCGCCATTCGCCGCCAGCGCGAGGGGCGGCAGCGCGGCATCGCCATGGCGCCGGCCGGCGAGCTCGGCCAGCGATTGCGCCAGGGTTTGGCGTTTCGGCTGACGGCGGCCCAGGAGCGGGTGTGGGAGGAGATCCGTCGCGACCTGGCGGCGCCCCACCCGATGAGCCGGCTGCTCCAGGGCGACGTCGGCTCGGGAAAGACGGTGGTGGCGGCTCTGGCGGTCCTGACCGCCGTCGAGGCCGGCTACCAGGCGGCGGTGATGGCGCCGACGGAGATCCTGGCCGAGCAGCACCTGCTGACGCTCCGGCAGTGGCTGCCGCCCCTCGGCGTGCCCGTCGAGCTGCTCACCTCCGCGATCAAGGGACGTGAGCGATACGTGCTCCTGGAGGGCGTGAAGTCCGGCGACATTCCCTGCCTCGTGGGCACGCACGCGCTGATCCAGGAGGGCGTGGAGTTCCGCCGGCTCGGCCTCGTCGTGGTGGACGAGCAGCACCGCTTCGGCGTCGCCCAGCGGGCCAGGCTGCGGGAAAAGGGGGACAATCCCCACGTCCTGGTCATGACCGCCACGCCGATCCCCCGCACCTTGGCGCTGACCCTCTACGGCGATCTGGACGTGTCGGTGATCAACGAGATGCCGCCGGGCCGGCAGCCGGTCGTGACCGTGGCGCGCCCCGAGGGCCAGCGCGCCCAGATCTACGCTTTCCTCCGGCAGCAGACGACGGAGGGCCGCCAGGTCTACGTGGTCTGCCCGCTGGTGGAGGAATCGGAGGCCATGGATCTGAAGGCCGCCACGGAGATGGCGGATCGCCTCCAGGACGAGGTCTTCACGGATCTCAAGGTGGGTCTGCTCCACGGCAGGCTGAGCTTCGCCGAAAAGGAGGCGGTCATGCGGGCCTTCAAGGAGGGCCAGATCCACGTCCTCGTCTCCACCACCGTCATCGAGGTGGGGATCGACGTCCCCAATGCGTCGGTGATGCTTGTCGAGCACGCCGAGCGCTTCGGGCTCTCCCAGCTTCACCAGCTCCGCGGGCGGGTGGGCCGCGGCCCGTGGAAGTCCTACTGCATCCTTCTGGAGTCGGGAGGGCTCAGCGATGAGGCGCGGCGCCGCCTGGAGGCCATGACGCAGACGAATGACGGCTTCAGGATCGCCGAGGTGGATCTGGAGCTGCGGGGCCCCGGGGACTTTTTCGGCATCCGCCAGTCGGGTCTCCCGGAGTTCCGGGTGGCCGACCTCCTGCGTGACGGCCGCGTCCTCGAGGAGGCGCGGCAGGATGCCTTCGCCCTGGTGGCGGCGGACCCCGATCTGCAGCGGCCCGAGCACCGCGCACTGCGCCAGGCGCTGCTGGCGCGCTGGCGCGGCAAGCTCGATCTGGCCTCGGTCGGATGATTCACCCGCGCGCTCTCGTCGGGGCTCTGGCCGCCGCCGCCCCCCGCTTTTCTCCCGACGACCGCAACGCGAAACTGCGCCTCCTCGATGAATTTGCCGAGTGCCCGATCGCGCAGGCGGATCTGCTCCTCCGCTTCCACGAGACGCTCTGCTTCCTCCAGGCGTATCCCGACGACCGGGCGGTGCTGGCGCGCGTCGAGCGCGCCCTGGCGGACTTCGGGGAGCGCGTCGGACGCCTCCGGCCCGCTGCGCGGAGGGAGCTCAGCGACTCGGGCGTCGCCGGGACGACGCTGGACTACCCGTTCGGGTTCCCGATGACTCTCTGGCTGACGTCGCGCTTTCCGGCGGACGTGGACATCGCCTGGCGCAAGTTCGAAGAAGCCGATCGGATGGACGAGGCGCTTTCGTTCCTCGTCACCCACGCCGAAGACGATGCGCTGAGCGAGGGGGGGGTCGGCTGGCGGAAGTGGCTCGCCGTCGCCAAGGGCGGACGCCGCCTGACCGACCTCCAGCTCTTGCTCGAGCTCGTCGAGCAGGCGGGGCTCCCCGAGGCGGCGCGCGACTGGCTCTTCGAAAGCCTCGAGCTGCCCATTCAATGGAAGCTTCGCGGGGCGTCGCGCACCCGGGCCAAGCTCCCCTGGTCCCGCCCCTTCTTTCACCGCGACGGGGTGAAGCGCGCGGGGTTTTCCTTCGTGCGCGAAGTCACGCGGCCGTTCCCATCAATCCGGCGGGTGCCCCTGCCGCTGGCGCAGACTCTCATCGAGTCCGCCCGCGCCGCCCTGGCGACCCGCCTCCGCGAGCTCCACGCCTTCTCTCACCCGAATCCCGACGATGTTCTCATGGCTGAGCCCGGGCGGGGGCTTAGCATCGCCCTTATCGGACTCCTGCCGAAGTTCCGGCTTCCCCTGGAGGGCTACTACGCGTTCTATGTGCTGAAGAACGGGGTGCCGGTCAGTTACGGCGGGGGCTGGGAGCTGTTCGGGACCCTCGAGCTCGGGCTGAACATCTTCCAGTCGTTCCGCCAGGGGGAGTCGGCCTTCATCTTCAGCCAGGTCCTCCGCGCCTACCGCCAGGTACTGGGCATGAGCACGGTCGTCGTGGATCCCTACCAGCTCGGCCGCGACAACCCGGAGGCGCTCCGCTCCGGGGCGTTCTACTTCTATCATCGCCTGGGGTTCCGCCCGAGGGATCGAGCCGTGCTGGGCCTCTCGGAGCGGGAGCGGGCGAAGATCGCCCGGCATCCCTCCTACCGCTCGCCGCTTCCCGTTCTCAGGCGGCTGGCCGAGGCGGAGATGTACCTGACCCTCCCCGGCGGAAGCCGCGAGCCCGAGAAGCGGCTCAGGGCCAGCCAGGTGTCGGCGCTCGTGACGCGCCAGATCGCGCGGGAATTCGAAGGGGACCGCCGGGCGGCGGTGAGTGAGGCCGTCGCGCGCGTCTCGCGGGCCCTCGGGGTGACTCGGTCGAGGACGTGGCCGGAGGACGAGCGCCGGGCGTTCGAGCGCCTGTCCCCCCTCGCGGGGCTGATCCCCGATCTGGACCGCTGGCCTGTGGCGGAGCGCCGCGCCCTCGCCAGGATCATGCGCGCAAAGGGCGGCAAGAGCGAGGGACCGTACACCCGCCTGCTCGACTCCCACGCGCGGCTCGCGCGGAGCCTCAGGGCGCTCGTCGGGGGAACCCGGTGAGGGTCATCGCGGGGGAGTGGAAAGGCCAGCGGCTTTCGACGCCGGCCGGCCGGACGATCCGCCCCACGGCCGACCAGGTGCGCACCGCGCTGATGGACACCCTGGCGCCGTGGCTCCCGGGCGCGCGCTTCCTGGACCTCTTCGCGGGCGCCGGAGGTGTCGGCATCGAGGCCCTCTCCCGCGGCGCGGCGGAGGCGGTCTTCGTGGAGATCGACCCGATCGCTCTGGCGCCGCTCAAGGAGAACCTCTCGCGGCTGGGAGCCGGAGGGCGGGGCCGCGTGCTGCGGCGCGAGGTCGCACAGGCGATCGAGGCCTTCGGGCAGTCGAACGAGCGCTTCCGGCTCGTCTTCCTCGATCCGCCCTACGGCAGCGCGCTCGCAGCGGAGACGCTGAAGCGCCTGGGTGACGGCGCGCTCCTGGAGGCGGACGGCGTCGTGATCGCCCAGCACCTGACCAAGGAGCCGCTCCCGGAGCGGTTCGGCTCGCTCGTTCGCTGGAAGAGCCGTCGCTTCGGGGAAACCACCTTGACTTTCTTTCGCCGCGGGGAGTAAGATCAGCGAGGTTTTTTGGAGGCGCGCGTGGGCAAGCGAGCGGTCTATCCCGGCATGTTCGACCCGATCCACAACGGCCACCTGGATCTGATCCAGCGGAGCCTGCGCATCTTCGACGAGCTCATCATCGCCGTCGTGGCGAATCCCGCCAAGGAGCCCCTCTTCCCCGCCAACGTCCGCCTCGAGATGATCGACGAGGCGACGGGGGGGCTCTCCAACATCCGCATCACGTCCTTCGACGGCCTCCTGATCGACCTGGTGGCCCGCGAGCGCGCCGACGTGATCGTGCGCGGCATCCGCGCCGTGTCCGACTTCGAGTACGAGTTTCAGATGGCCCTCATGAACCGGAAGCTCCGCGACACCATCGAGACCGTCTTCATGATGCCGCACGAGAGGTACACCTACATCGCCTCCCGCCTCATCAAGGAGGTCGCCTCCTTCGGCGCGTCCGTCACGGGGATGGTCCCTCCCCAGGTGGAGAAGCGCCTGGCCGAGAGGTTCGCGAAGAAGTAGCCGACCCGATGCTGGCCGACCGGATCAAGGCACTCGCCCCCTCGCCGACCCTCGCCATCCAGGCCAAGGCCAAGGCCATGCGCGCCCAGGGAATCGACGTGGTTTCCTTCGGGGCGGGGGAGCCCGACTTCGACACGCCGGAGCGGATCAAGGAGGCGGCGATCCGCGCCCTGCGGAAGGGCCACACCAAGTACACGGAGGCCTCCGGGATCGTGGAGCTCCGCGAGGCCGTCTGCCAGAAGCTCAAACGCGACAACGGCCTGGACTACGAGCCCGCCGACGTCCTGATCTCCGTCGGGGCCAAGCACACCCTCTACAACGCGGTGGTGGCGCTCCTGAACCCGGGAGACGAAGTGCTGATCCCCGCGCCGTACTGGGTCTCCTATCCGGAGCAGGTCAAGCTCGTGGGCGGTGTGCCCGTCGCCGTGCCCACGCTGGAGACGGACGGATTCCAGGTCGATACCGGCCGCCTCGCCGCCTCCGTCACGCCGCGCACGCGCGCCATCGTCATCAACACCCCCAACAACCCGACGGGCGCCGTCTTCTCTCCGGCCGCGCTGCGCGCCGTGGGCGAGCTCGCGATGAAGCACGATCTCCTGGTGATCTCCGACGAATGCTACGAGGCGCTGACGTACGAGGGCCGGCACGTCTCGATCGCCTCGCTCGACCCCGAGATCAAGGCGCGGACCCTGGTCGTGAACACCTGCTCGAAGGCCTATGCGATGACGGGATGGCGCATCGGATATGCCGCGGGACCCCGGCACCTCATCAAGGCCATGGGCGATGTGCAGAGCCAGGTCACCTCCAACCCCGCCTCCATCGCCCAGTGGGCGGCCGTAGAGGCATTGACCGGCCCCCAGGACGACGTGGCGAAGATGGCCGGTGAGTTCGACCGGCGCCGGCGGGTGATGATCCCGAGTCTGAACGCCATCCCGGGGGTGACGTGCGTCGCCCCCGGCGGCGCCTTCTACGCCTTCCCCAAGGTGGCCGGCCTCTTCGGCAAGCGCGGGCAGGGAAAGCCGCTCCGGGGCTCCGCCGACGTGACGGCCTTCCTCCTCGAGGTCGCGCGCGTCGCGGTCGTTCCCGGTCTCGACTTCGGCTCGGACTCCCACATCCGACTGTCGTACGCCACCGGGCTCGCGACCATTCAGGAAGGGCTGTCCCGTATGGACAAGGCCGTCCGGTCACTCGAGGCATGAGGGTCGAGCCCTCCTGGGAGCAGGCCGTCGAGCGGGCAGCATCGGCCCGCGTCATCCTGATCATCGGCGAGACTGACACGGGGAAAACCTCGTTCACGACCTTTCTCGCCAATGGCCTGGTCGGAAGAGCGCTGAAGGTGGGCGTGGTGGATGCTGATCTCGGCCAGTCCGACATCGGTCCCCCGACCACGGTGGGGCTCGGCCTCGTCTCCCAGCCGATCGATTCCCTGGGGGAGGCGGAGGTTGCGGGCCTCTACTTCGTCGGCTCCACCTCGCCCCAGGGTCATCTGCTCCCCACCGTCATCGGGACGAAGAAAATGGTGGAGAAGGCCCTGGCCCTCGGCGTGGACCGGGTGCTGGTGGACACCAGCGGCCTGATCCAGGGCGAGCTGGGCCGGACCCTCAAGCAGCACAAGATCGACCTGATCGACCCCGACCTGCTGCTCTGCCTCCAGCGCGGAGGGGAGTCCGAGCACATCCTGCGCCCGTACGGACAGGGTCACCGGCCTGAGATCCTCCGTCTCGCTCCGGGAACGGCCGGACGCAAACGATCCCAGGAGGAGCGGCGCCAGCACCGCGAGCGGACGCTGCAGGCCTACTTTCACGGCGCGCGCACGCTCCACCTCGACCTCTCCAAGGTCGTCCTCATCCAGCCCAGCCTCTACGTGGGACAGCCGCTGCCCCCTCGCCAACTCGACGAGATCTCGGGAATCACCGACGACATGATCCTCTGGGCCGAGCGGCGGGGCGGCGAGCTCACGCTGGTGACGCCCGATCCCCTGCGCGAATCCCAACTCCGCCAGGCGCAGAAGCGCTTCGACGACGCCTCCGTGATCAACTACAGCCTCGACGATTTTCAGGGGTCCCTCGCCGGCCTCTACGACGCCGATCGGGAGACCCTGGGCCTGGGCATCGTGCGCTCCATCGACTTCGCCAAGCAGCTCCTCGTGGTGGAGACCGACATCTCCGAGGCGGCGATCGCGTCCGTTCGTATAGGCCGCCAGAAGTTCCGCCCCGCCTAATCCCTCGCGTCTCGGATGAAGATCGAAGGCTCTTACGATCTACCCGGCCCGCGCGCGAAGGTCTGGGCTGCGCTGCTCGATCCCGCCCGGCTCGGCGCGGCCATGGCGGGCTGCGAGAAGCTCGAGGCCGTCGGGGAGGGGGAATACCGGGCAACGCTCAAAGTCGGGGTCGGGGCCGTGAAGGGGACCTTCGAGGGCAGGGTGACGCTCTCCGACCTGGAGCCCCCGACGCGCTACAGGATGGCGGTGGAGGGAAGCGGCGGGCCGGGATTCGTCCGCGGCGTGGCGGCAATGGAACTGGCCGACGCCGAGGGCGGAACGCGTGTGAGCTATAGCGCGGATGTCCAGGTGGGCGGGCTCATCGCCAGCGTGGGCCAGCGCATGCTGGGCGGCATCGCCAAGATGCTGCTGGACGACTTCTTCTCCCGGATGAGCGAGCAAGTCCGGGAATGAGGATGCTCCTCTTCCACCTCCCGCTGATCGGCTCCCTCCTGATCGCCGGCTTTATCAGCGCCATCGATGCGGGAGCCGTCCCGGCGCTCCGCACCGAGCGCACGTTTGGCTGGCTCCTCGTCGTGTGGTTCCCTCTTGGAGCGGTGCTCGCGCTGGTGCAGGTCTGCGTCTGGATCGGCTGGGCAGTCAGCCGCTTCGTGCGCAGATAGCCCCTCTCGGTGACCGAGCCCTCGCTGGTCGCGCTCGCCTCCGCCGCCGGCATCGCCGCGCTGGTGGTGGGATTTTTGAAGACGAGCGTCGGCGGCGGCATCGGTCTCGTGCTCACGCCCGTTCTGAGCCTCTTCCTGCCCGCCCAGGTCGTGCTCGGCCTCACGGCCGTCCAGCTCAACGTCTCCGACCCGATCACCCTGCGCTACTACTGGCGACAGTGGGAGGAAAGGCAGCTCCGGCTGCTGCTGCCGACGCTCCTGCTCGGGATCCTCCTCGGCGGCTGGGGGCTCTCGGGGCTTTCGGACGCGACGCTCAAGAGGACCATAGGCCTCGTCGCGTTCGTCGGCGCGCTCGTCCAGCTCGCGATCCTGCAGGGATGGCTCCGCCTGGGCGGCGGACACGCCCACCGGTCGGTGGCAGGCGTCCTCGGGCTGCTGGCCGGGGGCGCGTCGGCCGTCGCGCATGCGGGCGGGATCGTCCTCGGGCCCTACCTGGTGGGGCTCGGCTTGAGCAACGCGGCGGTGGTCGCGACGACTTCCGCCCTGGTCGCCGTGTCCAACGTGCTGAAGCTGGTCACGTACTGGGGGATCGGGTTCCTCGGCTGGCGGCTGGTCTGGCTGTCGCTGCTCTCGACACCCGTGATCTACCTGGGAGCCTGGCTCGGCTATCGGCTGAACCGCTGGATCCCGCGCACCTGGTTCGCCCTGACCCTGATCGGCATCGCGCTGCTGGGCTCGCTCCGGCTTCTCTTCGCCTGACCCCCCTTCGCGCCGTTCGTTTCCGGCACTGTCTTGCCCCGCGCTCTGATTTCATGTAGCTTCGGGAGCCGGCCCCACATGCTTGCGGTGTGCCCAGGAAGGATTCAAGTCCGGTGATTTTCAGCGACGTCACGGCCACGGTGGGCAGGACGCCCATGGTCGAGCTTGGCCGCTTGGCGAAGGGTCTGCCCGGCCGCGTGGTCGCCAAACTGGAAATGCGAAACCCGTGTGGGAGCGTGAAAGATCGGGTCGGTGTGGCGCTGATCGAAAACGCCGAGCGTCAGGGCGTTCTGCGACCCGGGATGACGCTTGTCGAGGCCACGGGTGGCAACACGGGCATTGGACTCGCGTTCGCCGCGGCGATCCGAGGGTACCGGCTCGTCCTGACGATGCCGGAGACGATGTCGAAGGAACGGGTCGCGCTGCTGCGACAGCTCGGCGCGGAAGTCGTGCTCACCCCCGGCATCCTCATGGGGGACGCCGTCGCTCGGGCCACGCAGCTCGTGAAGGAACTCCCCGGTGCGATCATGCTCGACCAGTTCAGAAACCCGGCGAACCCGGAGGTACATCGGCGGACCACGGCCGTGGAGGTCTGGGAGGATACCCAGGGCGCCGTCGACGTCTTCGTGTCCGCTGTGGGCACCGGCGGCACCATCACGGGGGTCGGTGAAGTGCTCAAGGAGCGCAAACCCGGCGTGCGCATCGTCGCCGTGGAGCCCGCCGGGGCGGCTGTCCTCTCCGGTGGGCCCGCGGGGGACCACCTCATCCCGGGCATCGGCGTCGGGTTCATCCCCGAGGTCTTGAACCGCTCCATCCTCGACGAAGTGATCGCCGTGACCGACGAGGAAGCATTCGGGTGCACACGACGGCTTGCGCGAGAGGAAGGGATCATGGCCGGTGTGTCATCTGGCGCAGCGCTCCATGCCGCGCTCGCCGTGGCCTCCCGCCAGGAGGCCGCCGGAAGGATGATCGTGGTGCTCTTGCCCGATACGGGCGAGCGCTACGTGACCACGCCCCTGTTCGCCCCGGAACGCGACGGAGGCAGCTAAAGCGGGTGTCCGGGAGCCTCGCGGGCGAGGGGGGCTTTCAGTAGCTGGCTCAGCGGGATCGTCGTGAAGACGAGGAGCCCGATGATCGTCAGCGTTGCCGGCACTCCCCAGAGGTCGCTCACCAGGCCGTAGAAGAACGGCGCCACCGCGCCGGATCCCACCCCGAGCGTGTAGAAGAGCCCGTAAGCCCGCGAGCGGCGCTCGGGGGCGACGAGGTCGGCGACGGTGCCGTAGAGGACGGACGACGTGCCGTTCAGCCCGACTCCCAGCACGGGAAGAAGGACGAGCGCCGGCGCGAGGGGGAGCCCCAGCAGCGCGAGAATGCCCCCGCCGGTGACGAGCTCGGTGAGGATGACGGTGCGGATGACGCCGAGACGGTCCGCGAGCGCCCCGCAGACGAACTTTCCCACGGCCCCGCCGGCAAAGACCAGCGCCAGCGCCAGCCCCACTGCCTGCACCGTGGAGCCCTTGGCGATCAGCAGAAAGGGGAGAAAGGTCAGGAAGGCCATGCGGGTGGTGTTGTCGATGACGTGGACGGCCGAGAGGGCTTGAAACCCCTTCCGGTCCCTGATCCCCCATCCCCTCTGGCCCCCGTCCGCAGCGCGAGCGCTCTCGTCGCGCCTCGCGCCCGCGGCGAGCCGCCTCAGCACGACGAAAATCCCGAGCGCCCCCAGGAGCCCGACGGCGCCGTAGGCGGGAGCGGCCCACCGCCAGCCGATGGCCCCGCTGGCCAGGGCGACGAGCGCCGGGACGACCACTTTTCCCAGGTCCCCCGAAAAATTGTACGTGCCGAGGGCCACGCGCCGTGGGCCGTTCTCGTACGCCTTGGAGACGATGGAGGACGAGAGCGGGTGCTGGACTCCGGAGCCGAGCCCGGCCAGGAGCAGGAAGAGAAGGAGGCTCGCGAATCCGCCCGACAGCCCGAGGATCAGGAACCCGAACGCGGTCACCGCCGTCCCCGCCGCCAGCAGGCCCCGCTCCCCCCACCGCTCGGCCAGGATTCCCGCCGGGACCTGGAAGCTGGCCATGCCGCCGCTGTACGCCGTTCGGAGCAGGCCCACCTGGGCGAAGGAGAGGCGGAACTCTCCCGCCCAGACGGGCAGCAAGACATAGACGACGTCGGCGAACCCATCGTGCAAGAAATGGGTGACGCAGGAGGCCGTTAACGTCGCTCGCGCCCGCCTCATCGGCGTTTATCGGCCTTCGCAAGAAACTGGAGTACGGCGCGGTTGAAGGCCGCGGGCTGATCGCGGTTGGCGAAGTGGCCGGCGGGGGAGAGGACCACCAGCCGCGAGCCCTTGATCTTCTTCTGGATGGCCTTCATGGGGCCAAGGGAGGGATCCTCGTCGCCGCAGACGAGCAGCGTGGGGACCCGGATCTTCGGCAGCCGATCCGTGATGTAGTCCATCGCGATGAGGGCCCGGAGGGAGTTGGCGTAGCCGACGGGGGCGAGCATCCGGTACATCGCGAAGATCTCGTCCCGCGCCTTCGGGTCCAGCCTGACGCGGCCCGCGATATTCGGGTTGGAGGCGATGGCGAACTCGGCCATCGCGTCCATTCCGTCTTTGAGGACGACCTCGATGCTCCGGGCCCGCATGACGATGTTCTCCGCGGGGAGCGGGAGGCCGGCGGCGGAGGAGGAATCGACGATCACGAGCGCCCTGACCCGCGCCGGATAACGGAGCGTGAAGCGGGTGGCGATCCCACCGCCCAGCGAGAGCCCCCCCACATGGGCGTTGCGGATGCGCAGGTGATTCAGGAGGTCTCTCAGGTCCAGCGCCCAGCGCTCGAACGTGTAACGGGCCGGGTCCTCGGGGCTATCCGACCGGGCGTGGCCGCGCGGCTCCCAGAGGACGAGGCGATACTTCTCCGACAGCGCGGCGACGTTGGGCTCCCACATGCCGGCGTTGCCGCCGATCCCGTAGGCGAGGACGAGGGGGAAGCCCCGCCCGTGGTCCTCGTAGTAGATCTTGATCCTGTCGGTGGTCCGAGCGTAGGGCATGGCCGACTAGCGGGTCCAGAACCCGCGCGGATCGCAGGAGCGGACGATCTCGAGCTCGGCGGCGCTGGGCTGGGGGGTGGGCCCCACGTCCGCCGCGACCCGGAGGTCCCAGCCGGTCTGGGTCCGCACGGACTCGACGGTCTGCCCCGGATGGAAGGAGGCGAGATACGCCTCTTTGGTCTCCGAATGGAAGCGGAAGACGCCAAGCGTCGTGATCAGGGCCGAGGGCCCGCCGCCGCGCAGCCCGACCCTCCGCCGCCAGTCCCGGCCGTCCCCGTGACCGGGCGAGGTGATGTAGTCGACGCGCTCCCTGAAGCGGTGCTTCTCCTGGGGCATGATGATGACGAAGCGCTTGGCCAGGCTCGCGATGTCCCCGCCCCCGCCCGATCCGGGAAGCTTGACCTTCGGGCGCTTCCAGTCTCCGATGTACGAGGTGTTCAGGTTGCCGTAGCGGTCCACCTCCGCGCCGCCAATGAACCCCATGTCCACCAGGCCCTGCTGGAGCAGGGCCATGATGTTGCCGGTGGTCGTGGACCAGAGGGCTCCGGCGATGTTCGGCGGGTCGCTCATCGTGAACGGCGTCTCGGGCGCTGGGCTCTCGCGCACGACACCGTTCTCGAAGAGGCCGAGCGCGCGCGGCGCGTGGGTCCGTTTCGCCAGCGCGAAGGCGAGGAGCGGCAGCCGCATCCCGGCGAGGAGCGGCAGCCGCATCCCGACGAAGATCAGCTCGCCGTCCCCGATCTCCCGCGCCGCGGCGATGACCATGAGCTCGCGGTCCGTGTAGGTCATTGCTCGGAGGGGGGCTCCGCCCCCCTTCCGATACCTCCCCCCAAGGGTTGCGCGGGCAAAGCCCGCGCTCGAAACACGTTGAGATCATGGAGGAGCGCTGTGTGTGCCATCAGCGGGCCCCGTAGTCGAGGGGATCGGAGGGGCGGCGCTCCTTCACCCTGAGACGCTCCAGGGTCTCGGTCCCGAGCAGATCCAGAAATCCCTTCCAGTCGGGAACGCCCAGCACCCACTTGTCGAGCCAGGCTCGAGTAGAAGCCCTGGCACGGGGAGGGCAGTGCGCCCCAGGGCTCGTGGACCACGGCCCCGACTTTGAGCGAGGGGACGAGGACGAGATTGGGGTCGGCGAGGATCTGCTCGCGCGGTCGGATTTCCTCGGCCACGACGATGACTGCCCGGGCGGCCAGGGCGGCTTCCCGGCTCACGCCGAGGGTTCCCCAGAGGTGGCAGTTTCCCTCGGCGTCGGCGCGCTGGACATGGACGATCGAGACGTCCGGGACGATCGCCGGAACGAGCACCAAGGGGTCGCCAGCCCACGGGTCCGTGCCGAGCTTGAGAGAGCGGTTGGACTCGAGGATCCCGGTGCCGAGGAGCGAGCGCGTCGGGATGTACGGGGCGCCAAGCGATCCCGCCAGGAGGCCGAGGGCCAGGGTGAAGTTGGAGTGGTCCTCGACCTCGATCGGGTGGGGGACGCCGCGCTCCGCGGCGCGCCGGTAGTTGTGGCCGAGCCCCGCGATCACATTCCCCACCCACGCGGCGACGACCTTCCGGCAGCAGCCGGCCCCGATCAGCTGGTCGAAGAGCATGTCGGAGATGGGGCCGATCAGCGTGAGGTCACGCTTGCCCTGGCGGATCAGCTCGTGGCCCCCGGCGAAGGGGATGACGGCTTCCAGCCCCGTCCCCAGGCAGACGGAGGCGCCGTCGGGGACGAGGCGCGCGACAGCGTCCCTCATCGAGGCGAGCTTGGACACGGCCCCCACTATACTGCGGGTTCCGCCGACGGCGCAATTCGCGGAGACCCCTTGACACGTCCTGCCTGTTGGCATATCTCGACGGTGTAGCGGAGCGCTCTAACCTGAACGTCAACGTCAAGGGTCGCCCACGGGAGGAGAGACGATGAAGCGAGCCGGATGGGTCTTCATTCCGATCGTCCTCACCTTCATTGGCCTAGTGCTCTCAGCCTGGGCCCAAGAGAAGAAGGTTGTGCGTATCTGGCACACGGAGACCGAACCCCAGTCGGTGAGGGCCTTCCAGGGAATCATCGACGACTTCGAGAAGCTTCGTCCGGACATCACGGTGAAGCAGGAAGCCCTGGCCTGGGGGGACCTTGAGGCGAAACTGACCGCCGCCCTGGCGGCCGGAGCGCCGCCCGACGCCAGCCACGGCCAGGCGGTGACCTGCGCCTCCTTTTACGCCAAGGGGCTCTTGAGGCCCCTGGAGGACCTGGCCGATGCCATTGGCCGGGACAATATCTGGGAGGCCATCCGTGGGCCTTGCCGCTTCGAGGGCAAGTACTTCGGGATCCCCCACTCGGCGGCAACCTCACTTCTGATCTACCGGAAGGATATCTTCAAGCAGAAGGGGCTGAAGCCGCCCGAGACCTGGGATGACCTGGTCAAGGTCGCTCAGGCCATGATGGAGCGGGACAAGGACGGGCGCGTGACGCGGTACGGCCTGTCGCTCCCCGGGGTCGGCCTGTTCATCAACATCATGGTGGGCGAGCTGACCAAGGCCAATGGGGGGCGGCTCTTCGACCCCCGGACCGGCCGGCCCACGTTCACCGAGAGACAGGTGGTCGAGGTCCTGGACTTCTACAAGCGGCTCAACGACACGGTGCTGCCGCCGGGCTGGCTCGGTCACGGCTACCTGGACACCTTCGTCAACCTCGCCACGGGCAAAGCCGCCATGATCTACCAGGGCTACGGCCGGGGCGCCGGGCTGATCGAGAAGCACGCTCCGAAGGAGATGGCGAACGCCGAGCACTTCAGCGTGCTGGTCAGGCCCATCGGGCCATCGGGCAAGACCACCGCGGCCCAGATCGACGCGGAGCCCTGGATGGTCTTCAAGAACGCCAGGCACCCGAACGAGGCGGTCGAGTTCCTGAAGTTCTTCTACAAGGAGGAGAACTACATCAAGTATCTCCACTCCGTGCCGATCCATCTCCTGCCCAGCCTCAAGTCCGTGCGGCGGAGCCCGGCCTACCAGGCCAACGACATGATCCGGCGCTGGAAAGAGTGGCAGGACATGCAGTACCGCTACTTCGAGAACGATCAGGCCAAGCC
>JACPSW010000177.1 GCA_016193045.1 Candidatus Rokuibacteriota bacterium
AACCGCCTGGAGCGTGCGGGTGACCGGCGCGTTCGGGTCGGAATCGGGGGAGAAGGGGATGACCACGGGCTGGGTGAGGCCGGCCGCCGCGAACTCCCGGAGGCGCTGACGGCAGAACTCCGGCGGGCCCACGACGCCGAGCCCGTCCAGGAAGCGCTCCGAGATTTGCCTGACCGCCCCGGCCCGGTCACCGGCCTTCCACGCGTTGTTGACGGCTTCCACCTCAGCGTCGAAGCCGCAGCCGGTGAAGAACCTGGCGTAGGAGTCCACGATCACGTAACCGGTGATGTCGCGCGCGAGCCAGGCGCGGGCGGGGGCGGGGTCGTCCGTGACGAGCGTCCGGATGAAGGCGGCGATCTCGAGGTCGGCGACGTTCCGCCCCGCGCGCTTCGCCCCGGTCTCGATGTGGCTGATCGATCGAGGAACAGCCTCAGGAGGAATCCAGTTCAGCAAGACGCCGTCGGCGATCTCGCCGGCCAGCTGGAGCATCCGGGGGCCCAGAGCCCCCAAATAGATCGGCACCGGCCTCGGCGGCGGAGGCTGCGCCATACGGAAGTTCTTGATGCGGTAAAACTTCCCCTCGAAGTTCACGCGCTCGCCCGCGAGGATCGTCCGGATGATGGTGACCGCCTCCCTCAGCTGCTCCAGCGGGCGGTCATAGGGCAGGCCGTTCCACTGGCCCACGATGATCGGGCTCGAGACGCCGAGGCCCAGCCGGATCCTGCCCGGGGCCATGTGGCCGAGGGAGGCGGCAGTCATGCCCAGAAGGGTCGGTGTGCGCGTCTGGACCGGGAGGATGCCGGAGGCGATGTTGACTCGCGTGGTGTGGCTGGCCAGGACGGCCATCGTCGTGACGCCCTCGGTGGCGACTTCGCCCGTCCAGAGCGTGTCGTACCCCGCCGCCTCGGCCTGGGCCACCAGCGCCAGGTACTGGGGCAGAGAGAACGCGGCGGTGAAGGGGAGGGCGAGACCGAGCTTCATCATGTCCTGATGGCGTCGCGGGCGGCCTTGGCCCCGGCCGTCAGGAAGCGCACGTCGCCCAGGATTCCCACGAAGCGCCAGCCCTCGGCGATCCGCCGGTTCACCGTCTCGGGAGTCGCGCAGTGGATGCCGGGCGGCACCCCATGCGTGAGCGCCGAACGCTTGATGGTCTGGATCGCTTCCTCGAACTCCTTGTGCGGGGGCTCGAGGGACGGGGCGAGCCCCATGGACGCGCAAAGGTCGTTGGGACCGATGAAGCAGGCATCCGCGCCGGGGACGGAGAGGATGTCGTCGATCTTCCTGACGGCGTCGATGTGCTCGATCTGGAGCACCACCACGATCTCGTCGTTGGCCCGCTCATAATACGTGGTCGGGTCCGTCTTGAACGAGAGATGGTGCCGCCCGCCGCCCAGGCTCCGGATTCCCTGCGGGGGATACTTGGCCGCGGCGACGACCAGCTCGGCCTCCTCGCGGCTCCTGACATTGGGGGCGACGAAGCCCCAGGCGCCCGCATCGAGCACCCGCTTGATGTTCTCCTCGTTGTTCCACGGGATGCGGACCATGGGCGCGGTCGGAAAGCGGCCGATGGCCTGGAACATGTGGGCCATGGCGGCCAGGTCGATCGGGCCGTGCTCGGTGTCCACCACCAGCCAGTCGAACCCGAGGGCGGCGAGGGCCTCGGCCGCGAACGGATCGGGCAGGTTCAGCCACGTCCCGACCACGGCCTTGCCTTCCTTGAGCTTCCGCTTCACAGGATTCGGCGTCATCGGCGTTCCCCCCGCTCGATGCTACACGCGTGGGGTCAGGTCTTGCAATAACACATCTCGAGGGCAGGGGGGGATGTTGGATTGCAAGACCTGACCCCAAGAGCTACGGGGGGAGGCATCGGAAGGGGGGCGGAGCCCCCCTCCGAGTCAAAAGCTGCGGATGAGGCGCTCGACGCGCTCGTCGTGGAACTGGAAGGGATCCTTGCAGAGGATGGTCTCGCGCTCCGGATCGTTGAGCTTCAGGTAGACCCAATCCACCCGGTAGTCCTTGCCCTTGAGGTTGGCCTGGCGGATGAACTCGCCGCGGAGCCGCGCGCGGGTGGTTTGGGGCGGCACGTGCTTGGCGCGCTCGATGGTGTCGTCGTCCGTGATGCGGTCCACCTGGTCCCGGCGCACGAGGCGGTAGTAGATGCCGCGGTCCGGCCGGATGTCGTGGTATTGGAGGTCCATCAGCGAGACCTTGGGGTCCCGCCAGGAGAGGCGGTTGCGCACCATGTAGGCCTCGATCAGCTCCTTCTTGATCACCCAGTCCACCTCGCGGTTGAGCTGCATCGGGTCGTCCTCGAGCTTCTCGATCACCTCCGACCACCGGGCCAGCACGTCCTTCGTGGTCGGATCCGGGTCGATGCTCTCGACGTAGCGTGCGGCGTGCTCCAGGTACTCGCGCTGGAGCTGGAGCGGCGTGATCGTCCGCCCGTCCTTCAGCTTGACCGTCTCGCGCAGCGTCGGGTCGTGCGAGATGTCCCGGATGGCCTGGACGGGGGACTGGAGGCTGTAGTCCTTATCGAAGTGGCCGTCCTCGATCATGTCGAGCACGAGCGCCGTGGTCCCCACCTTGAGATACGTGGCCACCTCAGACATGTTCGAGTCGCCGACGATGACGTGCAGGCGGCGGAACTTCTCGGCGTCGGCGTGCGGCTCGTCCCGCGTGTTGATGATCGAGCGCGAGGACGTGGTGGCCCCGGAGATCTCCTGGCAGATGTGCTGGGCCCGCTGGGAGAGGCAGTAGTGGAAGCCCCGGGGGGTCTGGAGCACCTTGCCGGCGCCGGCGAAGATCTGCCGGGTCACGAAGAACGGGATCAGCGACTCGGCCAGCCGCTGGAAGGAGACGTCCCGGGAGACCAGGTAGTTCTCGTGGCACCCGTAGGAGTTGCCGGCCGAGTCGGTGTTGTTCTTGAAGAGCAGGATGTTGCCGGAGATCCCGTCTTCCCGGAGCCGCTTCTCCGCCTGGTGGAGGAGGTCCTCGACGATTCGCTCGCCTGCCTTGTCGTGGACCACCAGCTCCTCGACATTGTCGCACTCCGGGGTGGCATACTCCGGGTGGAAGCCGGTGTCCAGGTAGAGGCGCGCGCCATTTTCCAAAAACACGTTGGCGTTGCGGGCGCCGGGGATGACCTTCTCGAACAGGTACCGGGCCACGTTGTCGGGCGACAGGCGACGCTGCCCGTTGAGGGTGCAGGTGAGGCCGTACTCGTTCTCGATCCCGAAGATCCGGCGCTTCATCCTGGCTCCAGCTTACCGGCAGCCGGGGCCGGCGCGCAAGCTCTACTTCGGCCCTTCCAGGAGCTGGCCCAGTGCCTCGGGGGGGATGCGGCGGAACCTCCGGCGTTCCTTGGCCCGGTCCAGCACCGCCACCTCCAGATCGCGCTCGGTGAGCGCCTTGTTCTGGGTCACCATGAGCGCTCGGGCCCCGAGCTGGAGGGCCTCCTGGAGGGACAGCCCCTCCCGGTAGTTGTCCTTGAGGAAACGCCGGATCTCGTCGGCCTGGCCACCCATGGCAGCGTAGTTGTGCTCGTCCTCGATCGTGCCGTCGTAGAGGATGTGGAAGATCTCGTTCTTGGCGCCGTTCGCCTCCGCCACCTCCACCACCAGCACCTCCACCTCGAACGGCTTGATGTCCTGGGTGAAGATGTTCCCCAGGGCCTGGGAGTAGGCGTTCGCGAGCGCCTTGCCCGTCACGTCTCCGCGGCTGTAGCTGTACCCCTTCAGGTCCGCGTGGCGCACGCCGGCGACGCGGAGGTTCTCGAACTCGTTGTACTTGCCCACCCCCGCGAAGGCGATCCGGTCGTAGATCTCCGAGATCTTGTGGAGCAGCGTGGAGGGGTTCTCGGCCACCAGGAGCACGCCGTCCAGGTACTCGAGCGCCACGATGGACTTCCCCCGGGCGATGCCCTTCCGGGCGTACTCCGCCTTGTCCTTCATCATCTGCTCGGGCGAGACGTAGTAGGGCAGCGGCATCAGTGTCCTCGCTCGTCGCTCACAGCCGGCCTTTGCGCTCGGCCAGAAGGGCCTCGCACGCGGCCCGGACCTCGTCGTCGGGCACCTCGCCGAAGCCGGAGCGCGTGATGGTCTTGACCGTGGGGAAGATCCCGCGGACCAGGTCGGGGCCGCCGGTGCCGATGTCCTCCTCGGCGGCATCCAGCAGCGCCTCTAGGGTCGCGCGGAGGGCCTCCTCCTTGTTCATGTCCTTCCGGTAGCGCTTCTTGAGGCTGTCCCGCGCGTCCTTGCCCCCGGAGCCCTGCGCGAAGTACTCGGCCTCCTCGTAACGGCCGCCGGTGATGTCGTACTTGAAGATCCGGCCGACCCCGGCCTTGTCGTCGAACCCGGCGAAGATGGGGATCACGATCAGCCCCTGCATCGCCGCGGGCAGGTTCATCCTGATCATCTGGGCGAGGCGGTTGGCCTTGCCCTCCAGGGACAGGCCTTCACCCTCGACCTTCTCGTAGTGCTCCAGCTCGGTCTGGAAAAGCCGGGCCATCTCCATGCTGGGCCCCGCGGCGCCCGCGATCCCGATGCCGGAGAGGTCGTCGGCCTTGTAGATCTTGTCGATGGTCCGGTGCGCAACCTGGAAGCCTTCGGTGGCCTGCCGGTCCCCGGCCATGAGCACGCCGTCGCGATACCGCACGGCGAGGACCGTCGTCCCATGGGGAGCGGCGGAAACCAGGGGATCCTCGGGCGAGCTGGCGCCGAGCGCGGGGAGCAGATGGGGGGACGTGGCGCGGAGCAGCTCGCCGAAGCTGGCGCTGGAGTAGTTGGCGAAGACCGCCTGCCACTGCTCGTCGGTCATTACACGCCGAAGCTGGGGCGCGAGATGTTTTGCAGCAGGTCGGCGGCCGTGGGGGATTCGTTCAGCAGCTGGCGGACGTGGGCCTCCGTGCCCCGGAGCGGCTCCAGCATGAAGATCTTCTTGAGCGGCCCCTCCTTCAGGTCGAAGATCACCGAATCCCAGGACGCCGAGACGATCTCCTCCGAGTATTTCTGCAGGCACAATCCCCTGAAATAGGCGCGTGTGTCCTTGGGCGGGTCGTAGATGGCCTTGGAGACCTCGTCGTCGGTGGCGATGCGGTCCACGGCTTCCGTCTCCTCGAGCTTGCCGTAGAGGCCCTTGCCGGGACGGATGTCGTGGTACTGGAGGTCGATCATCGCCACCCGCGAGTCGGTCCAGCCGAGCCCGTGCTTGGCCATGTAGTTCTCGATGAGCTCCCGCTTGATGACCCAGTCCAGCTCCCGGGAGAGCGTCATGGGGTCCTCGGCGAGGCGGTCGAGAGTGGACTCCCACCGGGCCAGCACGTCGCCGACCCACGCCTCGGCCTCGCGGTCCCGGTAGTAGCGGTGGGCGAGCTCGAGGAACTGGCGCTGCAGGTCCACGGCGGTCAGGGTGCGGCCGGCCTTCAGCCGGATCGGCTCCCGGCAGGCCAGGTCCCGCGAGACCCGCCGGTAGGCGAGCACGGGGCTTTCGAGGGAAAGGTCGCGGTCGATGAAATCGTCCTCGATCATGCTGAGCACGATGGCCATGGTGCCGACCTTGAGGTAGTTGGCCACCTCGCTCATGTTGGCGTCCCCCACGATGACGTGCAGGCGCCGGTACTTCTCCGGGTCGGCGTGGGGCTCGTCCCGGGTGTTGATGATGGGCCGGCTGTGCATCGTTTCCAGCCCCACCTCGGTCTCGAGGAAATCCGCCCGCTGGGAGAGCTGGTACTCGCACGGCTCCGTGTTGTTCTCGGCGCCGACCTTCCCCGAGCCGGTGAAGGTCTGGCGGGTCACGAGGAACGGCATCAGATGCTGGACGATGCGGGCGAAGGGCACGCGGCGGTCCATCAGGTAGTTCTCGTGCGTGCCGTAGGAATTGCCCTTCGAGTCGGTGTTGTTCTTGTAGATGAGGATCCGCTGCTCGGGCGGGGAGACCGCCTCGGCGCGGCTCCGGGAGAGATTCAGGACCCGCTCGCCGGCCTTGTCCCAGATGACGAGGTCGCGGGGGTTCGTGCACTCGGGGGAGGAGTACTCCGGGTGGGCGTGGTCCACATAGAAGCGGGCCCCGTTGGAAAGGATGAGGTTGATGAGGCGGGATTCCTCCTTGGAGGGGACGTCCTTCTCCTCCATGTACTCGAAGCCCCGGGCGTCGCGCAGCGGGCTCTCCGCCTCATAGTCCCAGCGGATGCGGGAGATGTGGGTCTCGTAGCTGTTGATGAGGAGCAGGGAGGACAGGATCGGGTTGAAATCGGGCTGGTTCTTGACCGTGATGCCGTACTCGGTCTCGATCCCCATTACCTTCGGAATGGCCATGCGCGCCTCGTCGCTACAGACGGAAAAGGGGTAGGGGGACATCCAGCCTTCCCCCCACCCCGGAGAGGTTACAGATACTGGCCGGTATTGATCACCCGTTCCACGGTCCGCTGCTTGTCCTTGGACTCGCCCATCAGCGGCTTGACGTAGACGATGCGCTCGCCCTTCTTCCCGGCGATCTTCGCCCAGTCGTCCGGGTTCGTCGTGTTGGGCAGGTCCTCGTTCTCCTTGAACTCTTCACGGACCGCGGTCAGGAGGTCGTCGAGCGTGATCCCCTTCTGGCTCGTCGCGATGTAGCGCTTGAGCGCCAGCTTCTTCGCCCGGCGCACGATGGACTCGATCATGGCTCCGGACGCGAAGTCCTTGAAGTAGAGGACTTCCTTGTCCCCGTTGGCGTAGGTCACCTCGAGGAACCGGTTCTCCTCGGTGAGCGCGTACATCTCCTCGATCGTCGAGGCGACGAGGCGCTCCAGGGTCGGCTGGATGTCCCCGCCGTGCTGCCGGCTCTCCGACTCGTGGATCGGGACGTCGGCAGTGAGATACTTGTGGAAGATGTCGACCGCCGCGTCCTTGTCCGGCCGCTCGATCTTGATCTTCACGTCGAGGCGGCCGGGGCGGAGGATGGCCGGATCGATCAGGTCCTGCCGGTTGGAGGCCCCGATCACGATGACGTTCTTCAAACCTTCGACGCCGTCGATCTCCGCCAGGAGCTGGGGCACGATGGTCGTCTCCACGTCGGAGGAGATCCCGGAGCCCCGCGTGCGGAAGAGGGCGTCCATCTCGTCGAAGAAGACGATGACCGGCACGTCCTCGGCGGCCTTCTCCTTGGCCTTCATGAAAATCTCTCGGATCTTCCGTTCGGTCTCTCCGACGTACTTGTTCAGCAACTCGGGGCCTTTGATGTTCAGGAAGTACCCCTTGATCTTCTCGCCGCGCTGCTCGGAGATTTTTTCCGCCAGGTTGTTGGCCACCGCCTTGGCGATCATGGTCTTGCCGCAGCCGGGCGGCCCGTACAGAAGCACGCCCTTCGGCGGGGCGAGCTTGTGCTCCCTGTAGTAGTCGGCGTAGAGGTAGGGAAGCTCCACGGCGTCGCGGATCGCCTCGATCTGGGTCGTGAGCCCGCCGATGTCCTCGTAGGAGATGTCGGGCACCTCTTCCAGCGTCAGATCCTCGACTTCGCTCTTCGGGAGCCGCTCGAGCAGATAGCCGGACTTGGAGTCCATCAGGATGTGGTCGCCGACCTTCAGCTTCTGCGGCCGCAGCGGGTCCGCGATGATTCCCACCTTCTCCTCGTCCGCCCGCAGGGTGACCACCGCCCGCTCGGAGTCGAGCACCTCCTTCAGCACGACCACGTCGCCCTGGATCTCGTAGCCCGCCGCCTCGACGACGTTCAGGCCCTCGTTCAGGATGAGTTCCTGCCCGGGCTTCAGCGACTCCGGCTTGATGGAGGGGTGCAGGTTGACCTTGACCTTCCGGCCCTGGGCGAGGATGTTCAGGGTGCCGTCCTCGTTGACCGACAGGTACACGCCGTACGTGGAGGGCGGCGCGCAGAGCTTGTCCACCTCTTCCTTGAGGGACTGGATCTGCTCGCGGGACTCGTACAGGGCGTTGACCAGCTTCTCGTTCTGGTTGAACGCCTGGACGAGCTGCCGGTTGGCCTCCCGCAGCTTGTTCTCCAGCACCATGAACTCCTTGGGAGCGTCCTCGAGCTTCTTGCGGAGGTGGACGGTCTCCGCCTCCAGCGAGCGGATGTAAGCCTGCAGGTCCTGGACCTGGATCTCGTACTCGGTCAGACGGCGCCGGTAGGTCGAGTCGGTCATCGGCAGGAACTTCGAGAGCCCCTTCGTCTCGGACGTGGGCTCCCGATTCGGATTCCCCTTCTTCTCGAACTCCTTCATGGCCTCCCGTCCCTTTGCCTGTCGCCGTCCCGTCGGCTTTTACGCGTCTTGCCACACTCTGGCAGAGAAAGTGCCAAAGATTGTGCTTCAGTATAGGGGGCGCCTGGAAAAAAAGTCAAGATATAATCGGCCTCAGAGGGCCTCTGACCCCGTGAAATTGCGCACCTTTCCCCCATTTCAGCTATCGCCGCGCCCGATGCGGCGCCCCGAAGGCCTTGCGCCACCAAGGTGCATCATGAATGCCACGTTCACCCGTGAAACATCGTGCGGCTGGCGCCGGTTCCAACCGGCTTGCCCTTCGCGCCCGGCCTCCGTATAACAGCATTATGCTCCTCGTCCTCCCGCTCCTCCTCCTGCTCGCCGCGACGTCGCCGGCCTGGGGGCAGCCCGCGCGCGAGTTGCGCGTCGGCGTAACGGGACTCCCGGCAGTCCCCGACCCCGCCACTGCGCTGGACGGGACGCTGCCGCTCATCGCCCGGCAAGTCTTCGACACGCTCGTGCAGTACCGCGACGGCTCGAGCGACATCGAGCCGGGGCTGGCGCTTCGCTGGTCGCCCTCCAAGGACGGGCTCAGCTGGACCTTCGCCCTGCGGGACGGCGTGAAATTCCACGACGGCACGGCGCTCACCGCCCAGCACGTGGCCGCGAGCCTGGAGCGCCAGATCGCCCCGGATCACCCGCTGTACCCGAACCCGGTCGCCGTCTGGCCGCGCGTGCTGCGCGGGGTCCCGGGCGTGGTGAAGGAGATCCGCGCGCTGGACGCCAGGACCCTCCAGGTTTCTCTCGTGCTTCCGTACGCGCCTCTCCTCACCGTGCTGGCCCATCCGGCTTTCTCGGTGGTCCAGGCGGTCCCGGGGGACGCCGGAACCACCCGGTGGCTCGGCACCGGCCCCTTTCGCCTCGCCGAGAGCACGCCCGTGCGGGTCGTCCTCGAAGCCAATCCCGGCTACTGGGGGGGGTCGCCGCGCCTGGATCGCATCGTCTTCTTGGAGGTGGCGGAAGAGCAGGCCGAGGCCGATATCGAGAGCGGCCGGCTCGACGTCTGGATTCCCCCGACGGCTCCCCGCAAGCTGGAGGGAGCCCTCTCGGTTCCCGGGTGGAAAGTGGGATTGCTGGCGCTCCAGACGGAGAAGGAGCCGTTCTCGCGAAAGAAGGTGCGCCAGGCCGTGGCAGCCGCGATCGATCCGGCGCTGATCGCGGCGGCCGTCGAGCGCGTGGCGGTCCCGCTCCAGTCGTTTCTCCCCCCGGGCGTCTGGGGGCGCCGGGAGGGCTCCCCGATCATGACCGCTGACCCCAGCGGCGCCCAGCGCCTCCTCGCCGAGGCCAGGGTGCCCGAGGGGCTCAGCGCCACCCTGCTGGTGAGCGACGCTCAAGGGGCCGTCGAGCCGGCGCGCCTGGCCGAGGCGCTCCGCATCTCGCTCTCGGCGGCCGGGATCTCCCTCCAGGTCAGGACGGAGAACCCTCAGCTGGCCGCGCAGATCTCCCAGGCCGGCGATCACGAGATGGTGCTGACGGAGGCCCAGGTCATGGGCGGGGACCCGCACCTGTTCCTCTATCCCCTGTCCACCAGCGAGGGTGCCACGAAGGGGCCGGCGGCTCTGAACCTCTCCTTCTTCCGCAATGCCCGCCTGGACGATCTCCTGATCCGGGGAAGCCAGCTCGCCTTCAGGCTGGAGCGCCTCCGCCTCTACCAGCGCGCCCAGGCGATCCTCGCGGACGAGCTGCCGTGGATCCCGTTGTACGTGCGACTGCACTGGGCGGTGGTGCGGCCTGAGGTGCGCAACCTCCGGCTGCACCCGAGCGGCTTTCATCGCCTGGACCGCGTCGGCTTCGAGGCGGACGCGCGGGGCCAGCCTCGATGAGCTCCCGCCGCCTCATGGTCACGCTTGCCCTGACGCTCCTGGTCGCCTTACCGGGAGCGGCCCCAGGCCAGAAAAAGGGGGGGACGCTCCGCGCCGCCTTCACCAGCGATCCGCCCACGCTGGACCCGGCCCAGGCCACCGACACCACGTCGTCGGCGGTCATCCGCCAGATCTTCGACACCCTGGTGGAGCTCGATGCCACGCTCAAGCCCGGGCCGGCGCTGGCCGAGCGCTGGAGCGTCTCGAAGGATCAGCGGGTGTACACCTTCGCGCTGCGCGCGGGCATCAGGTTCCACCACGGGCGCGAGTTGACGGCCGCCGACGTCAAGTTCTCCTTCGAGCGGGCGGCGAAGGGGAAGCGCCCGTGGGTGTTCGAGAAGATCGTGGGGGCGAAGGCGTTCCTCCAGGGCCAGGCCTCCGAGATCAGCGGCATTCGCGTCCTGAACGATCTCGCCGTGGAGATCACCCTGGAGCGCCCCTTCGCGCCCTTCCTGTCGCTGGTGGCCTACGATGCCGCGTCGATCGTGCCTCGGGAAGAAGCGCGTCGCCGCGGCGCGGAGTTCGCCAGCCATCCGGTGGGGACCGGGGCGTTCCGGTTCGTCTCGTGGCGCCGGGACGACCAGGTGGTCCTGGAAGCGTTCGGCGGCCACTTCAGGGGCGCGCCCTACCTGGACCGGATCATCTTCCGGATCATTCCGGCCGAGATCACGCGCTTCAACGAGTACAAGACCGGGCGCCTGGAGTGGAGCGATATCCCCACCGGCCACTGCCGGGCCGTCCAGCGGGACCCGGCCCTGAAGGGCCAGGTGGCGATTTGGCCCACCCTCGGAACCCACGCGGTGCGCTTCAACGTCGAGCGACCGCCCTTCGGCGACCGGCGCCTCCGCCAAGCCGTCGGCCACGCCATCGAGCCTCAGGCGATTATCAGCGGCCTACTGGAAGGCTGCGTCATCGAGGGCAAGGGGATCCTGCCGCCGTCCATGCCCGGCTTCAACCCGGGAGTGAGGGGTCCCGCCTTCCATCGGGAGCGCGCGCGGCGCCTCCTGGCCGAGGCCGGCTTCCCCGGTGGCAAGGGGCTGGGCCCCGTGGCCTTCAACTACAACACGAGCGACCTCAACCAGCGGATCGCCGAGGTCCTCCAGTCCCAGCTGAAGGAGATCGGCCTGACCGTGGAGCTGCGCCGGCTGGACTGGGCCGCCCACCTCAAGGTCGTGGACGAGGGCCGGGCGCCGTTCTTCCGCCAGGGATGGATCGCCGACTATCCCGATCCGGAGAACTTCCTCACCGTCCTTTTCCACTCGCGGAACGTCGGGGTGGCCGGCAACACATCCCGCTACCGGAACCCGGCGCTCGACCGTCTGCTCGACGAGGCCGACGGGATGGCGCCCGGTCCGACCCGCTTCCGGCGCTACCAGGAGGCCGAGCAACTGGTGCTGGACGATGCAGTGTGGGTCTCGCTCTACCACTACACGAGCCGGGCGCTGATCAAGCCCTACGTGAAGGGGCTCGAGCGCTCGCCGCTCTCCTCCGCCCCCGAGTTCCTCGCCCCCCTCCGCAAAGTCTGGCTCGACCGGTAGGCGCGTCCCCGAGCGCCGGGGCCGCGCCGCCAGGGTGTCACCGCCAGGGTGTCAGGTCTTGCAATGCAACATCGGCCGGTCGGGGAAAGCGGCAATGTGTTATTGCAAGACCTGACACCGGAGTAAGATAGGGGCGGCGATGAATCGCAAAGCCGCGGTCGCGTGGGTCCTCTACGATTTCGCCAATTCCACCTTCGTCGCCGTCATCGTGAGCACCGTCTATTCGAAGTACTACGCCCTGGCGGTGGTCGGCAACGAGCGCGGGGAAGGGGACTTCTGGTGGGGGTTGGCCGTGACCACGGCCATGGCGATCGTGGCGCTTTCGTCCCCGCCGCTGGGGGCGGTTGCCGACTACGCCGGCGTCCGCAAGCGCTTCATGCTTCTGCTGACCTACCTGAGTGTGGCCGCCACGGCCCTCATGGCCACCGTCGGCAAGGGCGACGTGCTCTGGGGATGGCTCCTCGCGGTGGCGGCGATCGTGGGGTTCGAGGCCGCCATCGTGTACTACAACGCGTACCTCCCGGAGGTGGCCCCGCCGGACCGCCAGGGGCGACTGTCGGCCTACGGGTTCGCCGTGGGGTACGTCGGCTCGGCCGTGGCGCTTGGAGCGGCTCTGCCCTTCGTCCAGGCGAAGAATTTCGGCGGGGCTTTTCTCACCACGAGCGCGCTGTTCGGCCTCTGCGCGATTCCGGCCTTCCTCTACCTGCCCGGCGACCGGGCCGCCACGCTCACCCTCGCCCGGGCGGTTCGCGTCGGGTTCGTCCAGACCCAGGGGACCCTCCGCCGCATCGTCGGCCAGCTCCCGGACGTCCGTCGGTTCCTGCTCGCCTACCTGTTCTACGAGGACGGCATCAACACGGTCGTGTACTTCTCGGCCATCTTCGCCGGGCACACGCTGGGGTTCACGGACCGTGAGGTGATCCTCCTGTTCTTCGTCGTCCAGTTCTCGGCCCTCCTCGGAGCCTGGCTCTGGGCGCGCCCGACCGACTACAAGGGGCCGAAGTTCGTCGTGAGCATCACCCTCGTGCAGTGGTGCCTCGTCGTGGTGGCCGCCTATTTCGTCCAGACCAAGTTCCAGTTCTTCCTGGTCGCCGTCCTGGCCGGCACCGGGCTCGGCGCGGTCCAGGCGGCGAGCCGCACCTTCATGGCCACGCTCATCCCCACGGGGCAGGAGGCGGAGCTCTTCGGCTTCTACGCCCTGGTCGGCAAGACCTCCGCGATCTTCGGCCCGATGGTCTTCGGCCTCGCCTCCTGGCTCACCGGCGGCAACCAGCGGATCGCCATCGTGGTGGTCGGCTGTCTGTTCGTCCTGGGACTTCTCCTGCTGTCGGCCGTTCGGGCCGGGGGACCGACCGTCGGGCGGGCGGAGCGCTGAGCGCGGTCCTGCCATGCGCCGCCGCGGCGTGCTCGTCCTCCTCGCTTCCGTCCTCCTCCTGGTCCTCCTGGTGGGCGCGGGCCTCCTCTACGTCCGGACGCGGACGGCGCGGGAGCTCGTGCGGGCGTACGTGGAGCGATCGCTCGCGCGTGAGCTGAATCTGGCCATCCGCCTGGGAGGTGTGTCGGTCTCGCTCGGCATGGGAGGGGTGCAGCTCAAGGAGCTGGCGGTCGGCGAGGGGGTGGGCGGCGAGCCGCTCCTCCGGGTCGAGCGCGTGCGGATCTCCCTGGCCCTGCTCGCGCTGCTCCGGGGCGAGCTGCGCGTCGGCTCCGTGAGCATCCGCGAGCCCCGCCTGTCGGTGGAGGATACCCCGGAGCTCCGCGCGATGCTGGCCGGGGTGGTGGGCCGGCTGGGGCGGCTCTCGCGCCCGAGGGAGGCCGAAGGGTTTCCGCTCCGCCTGGAAGGAGGCGCCGTCCGGTATCGGGATCCTTCGACCGGGGTGGCTCTGCGGATGTCGGGGGTGCGCGCCGATCTGTCCTGGCCGAGCCCCGAGCGGGCCGCCGTGGCGCTGACGGCCGACGCGATCCAGGCGGGCGTCGGCGAGCGCGGGCTGAGCGGGGTGCGCCTGGATGCCCACGCCCGCGTGGGCCGCGACGTCGTGGAGGTGGAGCGGCTCCGGCTCGACCACGGCGGATCGACGCTGACCTTGACGGGCGTGATCCTGAACCCCGGGGGGCCGCCGCGGGTGGAGCTGACGGCGTCGGGGGAACTGGCCCTGGCCGAGCTGGCTCGGGCCGGGGGGGCGAGGACCAGATGGGGCGGCCGGCTCTCGGTCGGCGGCAAGCTCTTCGGTGAGGGGCTCCCGCGGACCTTCGAGGGGCGCCTGGGGCTGGCCGATGGGACCCTCACCGGGGTGCCGGCCCGTCTGGTCACCGCGACGGTCCTGTTGCGTCCCGACCGTGTGGAGGTGATTTCCGCCTCCGCCCAGGCCGGCGGCGGGACCCTCTCGGGCTCCGGGGTCTTCGAGCGCGAGGAAGCCCGCTGGCGCGGGAGCGCTCAGGTCAACGGGGTGAGCCTGGCGGACCTGCTGGGGATCGCCGGGTGGCCCTCGCGGCTGGACGGGCGGGTGAGCGGAAGCTTCGAGGGAAGCGGGCGGGGGACGGCGGCGAGAGAGCTGGCGCTCGAGCTGAACCTCACCGCCCGCGAGCTTCGCCTGCCCGACGGACACCGCAACGCCGAGGGAGCGCTGCGGGCCAGCAGCCGACAGGGGATGCTCCGGGTGAAACGCGCCGCGCTCCACCGGGGGCAGAGCGCGCTGGCTGTCGCGGGCACGGTCGACCTCAGGACCGGGGCGGTGAACCTCACGACCAACGCCACCGTCGCGGATCTGGCCAAGGACTTGTGGCCGGCGGAGATTCCCGGGCTCGGGGGCCGTCTCACCGTCTCCGGGCGCGTGAGCCAGACCCTCAAGCGGCCGAGCTTCGTGGGGGAGGTGGGCTTGAAGAACGCGAGCTTCAGGGGCTGGCGCGCCGATTCTGTGGAGGGCCCCCTCGAGGTGAACGCCGACCGTCTGGCCTCCCGGGGGCTCCGGCTCTCCGCCGCCCGGACCACGGCGACCGTGTCGGGGGAGGGGCGCCTCGTGGAGTCCAAGCGCAAGTGGGGGAGCTGGCGCGAGGACCTGCATCTGGCGCTGAAGGCGGACCTGAGAGGGAGGCTGGAGGATCTCGTCGCCTGGTCCCAGCGGGACTGGCCGGTCGGGGGCCCGGTCCTCTTCCAGGCCCGGCTCGCCGGCACGCCGTCCGCCCTCGAGGGCGGAGGGCAGGTCGAGATGCGCGAGCTCAGGATCGGGGCGGAGCGGCTCGAGGCGCTCCGCGCCGCGCTCCTCTTCAAGGGCGCCGAGCTGGGGGTCCGCCGGCTCACGGCGCGCCGTGGCGGCGTCCTCATCCAGGCCGAGGGCGCCATCGACACGGAGGGCCGGTACCGCTTCTCCCTCCTCCCGGTGAAGCTCGGCCTGGCCACGATCCCGCCGGTGGCCGCCACGGGGGCTCGGGGCACGGCAGTCCTTCGGCTCAAGGGAGCCGGAACGTTGCCGGAGCCGAGCGTCGAGGGGGACGTCACGCTGACCGACACCGCCTTCCGCGAGATCGAGACGGGCGACGGCAAGCTCGGCTTCTCCCTGGAGGGCGGGCAGTGGCGGTGGGAGCTCGGCCTGGCGCTGGGCCTGAGAGCGCGCGGCGTGG
>JACPSW010000009.1 GCA_016193045.1 Candidatus Rokuibacteriota bacterium
CAGCCCGCGACCTCCCGGATCGCCTCGAGGATCGGCTCGGGCGGCATCATCGCGCCGCCGGCGTGGTTGACGCCGAGCACCGGCAGGCTCGTGAAGCGCTCCACCTCGCGGGAGATCTGGCCCAGGTTCAGCTCGGGGACGACGAAGGCCCGGACGCGCTCGGCGAGCTTCTTCACGCGCTCCTCCGGGAAGGGCCAGAGGGTGATCGGCCGGAGCAGCCCGGCGGCGATCCCCTGCTCCCGGGCCAGTGCGACGGCGCGGCGCGCGGACCGGGCCGTGGAACCATACGCGATGATCACGACCCTCGCGTCCTCCAAACAGTACTCCTCGTACTCGACGATCTCCGACTCCCGCAGCCTGACCTTGTCCACCAGCCGCCGGACGAGCCGGTCGTGCGCGGGCGCGGTGAGGGCCGGATACCCCCGCTCGTCGTGGGTGAGGCCCGTGAAATGGACGCGATAGCCCTCCCCCGCGTGGACCATGGGGGGGATCAGATCGTCGTCGGGCTTGAACGGCAGGAAGCCGTTGCCCTCGGGACCGTGCGCGGGGCGCTTCCGCTCCACGCGGGGAATGGCCTCGGCGGGCGGGATGGTCACGCGCTCCATCATGTGGGCCACCACCTCGTCGGCCATGACGAGGACCGGGATCCTGAAGCGGTCGGCGGTGTTGAAGGCCTTCACGGTAAGGTCGAAGCACTCCTGCGGCGAGGCGGGGGAGTAGGCGACGATCTGGTAGTCGCCATGCGACCCCCAGCGCGCCTGCATGACGTCGGCCTGGCCCACGAGGGTGGGGAGCCCGGTGGAGGGCCCGCCGCGCTGCACGTTCACCACCACGCAGGGAACCTCCATCATCGCGGCCAGCCCGAGGTTCTCCATCATGAGGGAAAAGCCCGGGCCCGAAGTGGCGGTCATGGCGCGGGCCCCGGCCACCGAGGCGCCGACGATGGCTGCCATGCTCGCGAGCTCGTCCTCCATCTGGACGAAAAGGCCCCCGACCTCCGGAAGTCGGCGGGCGAGCAACTCCGCCACCTCCGTGGACGGCGTGATCGGGTACCCCCCGAAGAACCGGCAGCCGGCGGCGAGCGCGCCCTCGGCGCAGGCGTAGTCGCCCAGGAGGAAGTGCTGCCCGGCGAGGACGGCCGGCTCGCTCTTCATGCCATCACCTCGGCCCGCGGGATCTCCACGCTGAAGATCGCGTACTCCGGGCAGACGAGGGTGCAGAACTCGCAGTGGACGCAGGCCTCGTCCTTGCCGGGGGCAACGACGGGATAGCGGTACCCCTTGGCGTTGGTCTCGGTGGAAAGGGCGAGGACGTCCTTCGGGCAGAAATCGACGCAGAAGTGACACTCCTTGCAGCGGTGGGGGATGACGTGCACGCTCCCCCGCGGGACGGTGACGCGGTCCCAGTCCAGAGGAACCCGGGCGCTACGCATGGCTCTCGCGGCTCCTCCGCACCAAGTCGCTGATGTGCTCCACCAGGTACCGCCGCTGGCCCCCGAGCGTCCGAACGAAGGGGAGCTTCCCCTCCCGGGTCCAGCGGGCGACCGTCGCGGGTGACACCTCAAAGAGCCGGGCCACGTCCGACCGGGTCAGGTACTGTCGGGGGGTCGCCCCTCTTGCACCAGTCGTAACCATTTGCGCTCATTGCGCTCCTTTTTCCAGAGGGAGTCCATGACGCGAACGGCTCAATTTCGTGAGGCGAACAGCCTGCTTTTGGGAGGGAGAGCGAGGGCTACCGGACGGGGGGGGGGAGGCCGAGCTTGGCGGCCACCAGCTCGCGGAGGCGGAACTCCTGGACCTTACCGCTGGCGGTCAGCCGCCACGGAGCCGGCCTTGACGCGGCCCTTGGACATGATCATAATAGTCACATGGTCCTGACTAGAGAGGACACCCAATGAAAACTACAACCGTGTCGAAGCTCAAGGCGTCCCTGAGCGAGTACCTGAGGCGCGTCAAAGCGGGGGAAGAAGTCCTGGTGACCGAGCGCGGGCGCCCCATTGCCAAGCTGGCGCCCATGATACCCTCCCCTGCGTTGCCGGAGGAACTCGTCGAAATGGAGAAACAGGGGCTCATCCGGATGGGTTCCGGAAAGTTGCCCAAAGGGTTCTGGGATCTGCCGAGACCCAAGGACCCGAAGGGATTGATCGCCAAAGCCGTCCTCCAGGAACGGGAGGAGGGGTGGTGAAGTTCTGGGACACCTCGGCGATCGTGGCAGTATGCGTACAGGAACCCCATTCGGCAGCGGTCAAGTCCATTCTCGTCACCGATCCGTCCGTGGCGGTCTGGTGGGCCACGCGGACCGAGTGCATCTCCGCCCTCGTCCGGCAAACTCGTGAGGGAGGGGTAAGCCCGGCGGGCGAAAGACGAGCGCGGCAGGTGCTGGAAGCTCTCGCAACCGCCTGGATTGAGATCCTGCCCACCGCTGCCCTACGAGCGGCGGCGGAACGATTGCTAGCCGTCCACCCGCTCCGGGCGGCCGACGCCTTTCAGTTGGCTGCTGCCTTGCAGTGGTGCCGGGGCCACGCCATGGACATGGGACTCGTCTCCTTCGATGCCCGCCTGCGCGCCGCGGCCCACAGGGAAGGGTTTACGCTCCTGCCCGCCGAATAGGCGTCGCCCCCCCTCTCCCGGCGCGGATGGAGGGTTGCGCTTCTAATCCGGATTATTCATGCGTTCATGAATAGTCCGCGCTAGAAGGACGAAGGAACGAGCGGGGTGCGAGGCTACCGGACGGGGGGGAGGCCGAGTTTCGCGGCCACGATCTCCCGGAGGCGGAACTTCTGGATCTTGCCGCTGGCGGTCATCGGGAACTCGCTGACGATCTCGAGCCGCTCGGGGAATTTCTGCTTCGCCACCTCCTTGGTCTCCAGATACCGGACGACCTCGGCCAGCGTGAGCGTCTCGCCCGCCATGGGGATCACGAAGGCGCACGCCCGCTCCTGCAGACGCGGGTCCGGCATGGCGACGATCGCGACGTTGGCGATCTTGGGGTGGGCGAAGAGGAGATTCTCGATCTCCACCACCGGGATGTTCTCCCCGCCGCGGATGATGATGTCCTTGCTCCGCCCCGAGATCGACACGTAGCCGTCCGGGTCGAGCACGGCGCGGTCCCCGCTCATGAACCAGCCGTCGGCCGTGTGCGAGGCGGCCGTGAGCTCGGGGCGCTTCAGGTAACCCGCGAACTGGGCGTGGCCGCGAACGAGGAGGTTGCCGCTGGTCTTCGGAGGCGCGGGATGGCCGGCGTCATCCACCACCTTGAGCTCCATGCCGGGCAGCGGGCAGCCGTCCGTGCCGAAGACCTTCTCCTCAGGATCGTCGAGGCCGTTGCAGGTCACGAGGCCGTTCTCGCTCATCCCCCAGCCCGCCGAGATATGGCAGCGGAGGCGCCGGCGGGCGTCCTCCACGAGCTTGCGGGGAATGGGCGCCCCCGCGGAGGTGAAGACGCGAAGCGATGAGATATTCCGTTGCTCGACGGCGGGCGAGTATGTCAGATCTTGGAGGAACGGGGTGGCGCCCATCGTGAAGGTCACCCCCTCCTCCTCGATCAGCCGGGCCGCCTCCTCCGCGTTCCAGATGTCGAGCCAGACCCCCTTCGCCCCCAGCAAGAGCAGGAGGCAGAGACCGTACAGGTAGGCGGTCTGGTGGCCGAAGGTGGACGACATCAGGATCACGTCCCCCTCGGCGAACGCCATGCGCTCGATGAGCGGGTAGACGATCGAGAGGGCGGTGTTGGAGGTGTGCATCACGCCCTTGGGCTCGCCCGTGGTCCCGGAGGTGAAAATGACCTCCGCCACCTCGTTGGGATCGATCCCCGCCATGGGACGCCGGCCCTCCCGGGTCTCCCACGCCGTGGTCGTCAACTCGGCGAACGACCGCATGCCGGGGCCGGGAGCGCCGCGCGCGACGAAGACGTGCTCGAGCCGCGGCACATCGGGGCGGAAGCCCGCGACCATCTCCACATAGCTGAACGCGCGGAAGGTCTCGGGGATCACGAGGACGCGGGACTCCAGCAGGTTCAGGAGCCGAGCCCGGCTCCACGCCGGCCGCCCGGAGCCCGAAGGCCACCCGCTCGACGACGCGGGCCAGCTCGCCCCAGGTGTACCGGCCCGCGCCGTCCACGATCGCGACCCGCTCCGGCCGCGCGGCGGCCCACCGATCCAGATACTGGGCGAGGGTCTCGTTCCGCCAGTATCCGGCCGCGGTCATCTCCCGGATGCGCTCGGGAGTCAGCGACGTCTGGACGGCCGCCACGCGGGATCCGTCAGAGCTTGAACAGGCGGCGGGCGTTGCCGGAGCGGATCAGCTCCTTGTCTTCCTCGCCGAGGGGGAGCGCGTCGATCCGCCGGGCGCAGCCCGCCATGTCCCCGATGTTGTGGGGGTAGTCGCTGCCGTAGAGCAGCCGCCGCGGGCCGGCGAGCTTCCCGGCCATGAGCAGGGCCTCGTCGTCGTAGCACACGGTGTCGTAGTAGAGGCCCTTGAGGTATTCCGTCGGCGGCCGGCTGATGCGGGCCCGCGCGTCGGGAATGAAGCGGTGGCACTGGTCGAGGCGGCTGGCGATGAACGGCAGCGTCGCCCCGGCGTGGCTCACGATCAGCGGCCAGTCGGGATGGCGCTCGAAGACCCCGGCGAAGATCATCCGCGCCACCGCCAGGGTGGTGTCGATCATGAACCCGACCGACGGCACGAGCCCGTACCGGTCCATCCCCATGGCGTCCACGCCCGGCGGAACCGTGGGATGGAGGAGCACCGGCAGCCGCCGCTCGTTGAGCGCCGCCCAGAACGGCTCGAAGCGCGGGTCGTCGAGCGGCGTCTCGTTGACGTTGGCGAGCACGATCAGCCCGACCATCCCGAGCCGGTCCACCGCCCGCTCGAGCTCCTTCAGCGCCAGGTCCACGTCCTGGAGGGGCACGCTGGCCAGGCCGCGGAACCGAGCGGGCCAGCGCCCGCAGACCTCGGCCAGATGATCGTTCATCGCGCGAGCCACCTCGGCGGCGAGGGCGCCCTCGGCCCAGTAGGCGTTGGGGCAGGTGTAGGAGAGCAGCTCGATCGCGACCCCCACCTCGTCCATGGCCGGAAAGCGCAGTTCGGGATCGAACATCGGCTCGGTGAACGTCATGAAGCGCGCGCCCGCGCGCATGACGACGGTCCGCCCCTCGGCGTCCTGCGCGAGGGAATACCGGTGGCCGCCATGCCGGGCGAGCAGGTCGGTGTACTCCCGGGAGAGGATGTGATTGTGCACGTCAATGAGCGGCATGGCCCCCTCCCTCGAGGGGCTTCGGGCCCGTCGGCGTCCAGGCCTCCCCGCGGATGTTCAGGCTCAGGAGGTCGAACCGCGCGTAGTGCCCCAGGCAGTCGAAGTAGGCCTTGGCCAGCCGCCGCTCATCGAGATCGATGTCCGCCCAGACGATCGTCTCCTCCTGGAAGACCGGCTCGCGCACTAAGAGCCCCGCGGGATTCACGATGCAGCTCCCCCCGACAGCCAGGTTGTACTTCATCTCGTCCGCCAGCGCCGGCGGGACCTCGTGCGGGGGCAGGTACCAGGAGGAGCTCACCACGAAGGTCTGGTTCTCGATGGCGTACTCGCGGATGGCGGGCTCGATGTCGCAGCCGCGCGCGCCGGGCTCCGGCCGCTTGGCCCCCAGGTGGCGCTCCACCGCCCACCAGCCGGGCCAGACGGCGCAGTGGATCTCCTCGCCCTTGATCGCCATCGCCGCGCGGAGGAGGGTCATGTGGTGCTCGTAGCAGATGAGCCCCCCCACCCGGCCGATGTCCATGTCGAAGGCGCGGATGTCGCTCGCGTCCCCCATCCCCCAGTACACGCGCTCCGAGTGGGTGGGCATGAGCTTCCGGTGCCGCCCCAGGAGGCGCCCGTCCCGCCCCACGAAGACCAGCGTGTTGTAAAGCGTCAGGCTCCCCGGCCGGTCGTCCAGCTCGTTGCAGCCGATGACGCAGTTGACCCTCGCCCGCCGGGCCGCGGCCGCCAGCTCCTCCGTCTCGTCGCCGGGCACCCGGATGGCGCTCCGCTGCATCTCGACGATGAGCTCGGTGGAGCGGCGGACCGACACCGCCCCGCGCCAGTAGGGGTAGGCGGCGAAGTAGGTCTCGGGAAAGACGAGGAGGTCGAGGCCCAGCCGCCCCGCTTCCTCGATCACGCCGATGGTCTTCTTGAGCGTGCCGGCCCGGTCGAAGAACTTGGGGGCCACCTGGGCCGCGCCGACCCGCAGCATGGTCGCCATACTACTCGGAATGGACGAGGACCGCCAGCCCGTGCGGGCGGGGCGGCACCTTGAGCGTGCCGAGGACGGCCCGGCGGGGGCCGTCGACGATGGTGACCGCCACGACGCTCGTCACTCCGCCACTTTCCAGATCATCCCGCCCTCCCCAGGAGCTCGGTGAAAAACTGCTCTCTCAGACGCTCATAGGCCGCCGGGTTCTTGATCTCACCGGTGCAGCCCAGGATCCGGAGCGCGCATCGGATCTTGCCGTTCCCGGCCTCCCGCCCCTCGACCCGCCCCATGGCGTAGTCGTACCAGCGGAGGAGAAGGCGCCCGCGCTTCAGCGCCCACACGTAGGGCCACTGCCCCACCGGCTCTCGCCGGGACGCATCCAGTTCGTGGGCCCGAGCGACGGCCGCCCCCCACTCGGCCTGCGTCACGACGAACTCTCGCAGACTCACGTGCGCAGCGCAACCTCGTAGGCGTCGAGGCCCACGACGGTCAGCCCCTGCCGCCGGGCGTGCGCCTCGACCCGCTGGATGACCATCCGGCGGACGGCGGGAATCGGGATACGGCGGAGCCGCTCCTCCGCGGCCTGCGCCCACGGCATGGTTATATCCTCTCCCCCGCCGGGGGCGAGGGGAGGATCGGAGCGAAAGCCGCGCACCACGTGATCCACGACCTCGGGCGTGACAACTTTCTCACTCCGCCGCCGCGCCTCGGCCTCGATAGCCTGCCGGGCCAGCGTCCGGACGAAGGCGGGCGCGCGCTCGAGCCGGGCCAGGGCCTCCTCGGTCCAGGGAAGGCCGCGCTCGGGAATCAGCTCCAGGTACCGCTGGAACTTGGCGAGGATCATGTCGTTCTTCCGGGTGCGCTCGCCGAGGAAGGCCTTGATCTCCTCGATCACCGCCACCTTCCGGGGGAGCCTCCGCATCTTGGCTTTGGCCACCTCGAAGGCGTCCATCGAGAGCTCTTCGAAGCCGAAGCCGCGGATGCACTTGGCCACCCGCAGCATGGACTCGTTGCGGATCTCCGTCAGGAACTCCGAATCGATGACCATCCGCCCGCGCTCCCGGGCGCGCTTGTCCATGAGCTTCAGGATCCCCGGGCGGACGAACGGCGGCGCGTCTTCTACCCTCCGCCGCGCCTCCTCGGTCCAGGGCACGGCGGTGTCAGACACGGGTGTCAGACACCGCCGGGGAGCGCGCCCGGTAGAGATCGGCGCACTGGAGGCACAGGCCAGCGGCGGGTTCCCACTCCGGGAAATCGGAGCGGATCCGCTCTTTCACGGCGGGGGGAAGGAGATCCGGCTCGGGCTCGAACGCGTGGGTCGGGAATCGGCACAGCGGGCAGCATCCCCCGCCGCCCGGGGGATCGGCGGCAAACGCCACCAGCTCGGCGTGCCGGAGCCAGGTCGCGTTGAAGAAGCGTTCGAACTCAACCTCGGCGCGCTCCCCCAGCGTGGGGAACGACCGCTTGAACTCGCCCAGGCGCTCGGCGCGGACCCCGGCCGGCGCCCAGCCGAGACGCGAAAGCCTGCCGTCGATGTAGGCGTCCCACAGCACGCGGTAGCGCTCCTTCAGCAGCTCGCGGTGGGCGGGCCCCGCGCCGGCAGAGGGGAGCCAGGGCTCGTAGGCAAAGCGGGGATCGAGCATGTCGGCGACGTGCAGGAGCTCGTGCCGCAGAAACGCCAGCAGCCGCTCCGGCGCCAGGAGGGTCACGGGCGCGAGCCGGATGGCGACTGACCGCCGCCGCTCCGCGACGAGGAGCTCGGCGCCTTCCTCCCGCGCGGAGGGGGCATACGCCAGCAGACACCGGTCGGCGGCGCGCAGGATCAGCCCCCGCTCCTTGAGGGCCCAGCCGATCGGCCGGCCCAGCCCGAGCCGCTCGAACCAGGCCGCGTGGAAGGCGCGAAACGCCGCCTCCCGAGCCTCGGGGTCGGCGATCTCGTAGAGCCCGTCGCGCTCCCGCCGGAACGCCGTCTCTTCCTCGGCGCCCCTCAGGGCGAGAAGGGTCGCCTCCTCGACCAGGCGCGGGTCGTACTCCAGGATGAATCGATAGGGACCGGTCATAATCCGGCCCCCCTCATCTTTCATCCTCTCCCCTCACCCTACCTCTCCCCGCTGGGGAGAGGAGAAGAGGTGAGGGGCTGGCAACCCATCGGAGCATTGTCCGGGAGAGGCGCGCGGAGGCGGAGGAACTCGGGGCCCGCCGCCACGCCGAGCCGCGCGCATTCGTGCATGACGAAGGCCCTGAAGAGCTCGCCCATGGCGCCGTAGAAGCCGTCCGGGTCCGACCGCGAAAGCTTTCCCCCGAAGGCCGGGCCCCACCGGCCGAGGTGGTCCCTCAGGAACAAGCGAGCGGCCCGGCCGGCGGCCTCGGCCATCGCGGAGTCGTCGCGCTCGAGGGCGTACGCCTCTTTCCGCGTCAGGACCAGCAGGAACTCGCACTGGCAGGCGATGTGATCGCTCCTCTCGTGGGCGCCGGCGCTCAGCGTGAGGCTGAAGGCGCGGTAGAACGCGGCGAGGTCGGCCATCTCCTGGGCCGGCAGGAAGAGCGAATTCTCCCCATACTCGGTCTCGTACGGCGGGACGGCGCCCCGAGCGGTGTGGCCGAAGAGGCGCCGGAAGCAATTCTCGAGCGCGGCCAGCCCTTCCCGCCGCGCCAGACCTCGCACGCGCGCGGCCAGGCCCGTCTTCCCGCCAACGTCGAGCAGCGCCGCCGCGGCCGCCAGGGCCCGCGCACCCTCGTCCGACGCGAGACGCGCCACCGTCTCGTCGGTCGGCGGCCTGAATCCCAGCGCCAGGGCCTCCCACATCGCGCTCCGGCACAGCGCGAGGTCCGCGGGTTCGAGCGGCGGCTTTGCCGCCGCAATCTCGCTTCCGGGGGGAGGCAGCCCCCGAAGCCCCGAGCGAAGCGAGGGGGCGGCTTCGCCGCGGGGCGTCGGAAGGGGGGCGTCAGCCCCCCTCCGAGTAAGATCAGATGGAGTTGGCATGCTTCGCGGGGCGTACGTGGACGGGCTCTTCCACCGTGGTCCGGAAGAGCTCTTCGCCGTCCTTCCCGTAGGCGATGACCGTGTCGTTGTAAAGGGTCACGCGCCGGCCCCGGAGCGTGCCCTCGTACACCTTGGGGCCCTCCACAACCTTGTACGCGTAGGTGATCTCGCGGGCCCGGTTGAAGAGCTGGAGCACGGCGGTGAGCTCCCGGTCGGGGTTCTCGTAGCGCTCGATGGCCGCATCGACACCGGGGCCGAACATCTGACGGAGGTACGGCCGGGGCACCCAGCGCGGGGGGATGTAGTACCCGTTCGGCGCGGTCCCGAACTGCGGGTAGAGCGGCAGCGCCACCTTCGCCACGTGGACGAGGTAGTAGAGCGGGTGCTGGCGGTCCTCGGCCCATGTGCCGTCCCGGTTCAGCCTGACGAGGCCCTGGAGGCGGATCTGGCCGATGCAGGCCGCCATGCAGCGCGTCTGCCAGGGTGTGCCCCGGGCCTCGGGATCCGTCCCCTCGATGCGCGGGTAGCAGGCGATGCACTTCTCCGAGATCCGCGTGTTCCCCCGGTACATGGATTTCTTGTAGGGGCAGGCCTCCACGCACTTCCGGTAGCCGCGACACTCTTTCTGGTCGATGAGGACGATGCCATCCTCGGGGCGCTTGTAGATGGCCTTGCGCGGGCAGGCGGCCAGGCAGGCCGGGTAGGTGCAATGGTTGCAGATCCGCGCCAGGTAGAAGAACCAGGTCTTGTGCTCGGGGAGCCGCTCCCCGGTCTTGTGCCACTCGAAGGGCTTCCCCCGCTCCCCCACGGGGTTGTCCTCGTAGATGTTGGGCGAGTTCCACTCCTCGTCGGTGGGAAGGTATCCCAGCACCCTGGCGCTGTC
>JACPSW010000140.1 GCA_016193045.1 Candidatus Rokuibacteriota bacterium
AATGGCTGGGGGAGGAGGATTCGAACCCCCGCTACGTGGTCCAGAGCCACGCGTCCTACCACTAGACGATCCCCCAGCGGCGGAAGTGATTACACCACAGGGGGTTACCACTGTCAACCAAAGCGGCCCCTCTCCCTAGCCTTCTCCCCAAAGGGGAGAGGGGAAGCGAGGCTTAGCGGATGGCGGATTTGAGGGATTTGCTGGGCTTGAAGCGGGGGACGCGCGCCGGCGGGATCCTCATGCTGTTGCCGGTGCGCGGGTTGATGGTCATCCGCGCCTGGCGGCGAGCGACCTGGAAAGTGCCGAAGCCCGAGATGGTTACTCGGTGCCCCCTCCGCAGCGAGTCACGGACCGCGGCGAGAAAGGCGTCGATCGCGCGCTCGGCGGAGGCCTTGGTGCTCCCCGTGGACTTCGCCATCGCTACCACCAGCTCCGCCTTGGTCATGACGAGTCCTCCCTCGCGGTCGCACGCTGTTGGAGAGACAACCTCCCGTATAACCGAAGCGGGGCGAGGGTGTCAATAGGGTCGTGCTGTTATAATGGGGCGGCTTCGCCGACCTGCACTGGGAAGGAGCCGCGCATGCTGCGAGGGGGCCCCGTGGACGTCTCCACCATCATTCTGCTCGTGCTCGCCGTCGTCTTCACCATCCTCGCGTACCTGAAGGACCCGAGCCTGCCCTGGATCGGGGCGCGCAACGGGTTCTCGCTCCTCTGGTTCATCCTTCCGCGGCTCGTCCCCGCGCTGATCCTGACGGGGATGCTCCAGGTGCTGATCCCCCAGGAGGTGGTGGGCCGCTACTTTGGCCGGGAGGCGGGGTTCCGCGGCATCGTCATCGCCTCGGTGGCGGGCGTGCTCACGCCGGGCGGCCCCATGGTGAGCGTGCCGCTGATGGTGGCCCTCGCCCACTCAGGCGCGGGCCTGGCCGCCCTCGTGGCGTACATGACCTCCTGGTCCCTCTTCGGCATCCAACGCATTATCGCCTGGGAAGCCCCGCTGATGGGCTGGCAGTTTGTCGTCGCGCGGGTGATCCCGAGCCTCGCCTTCCCCGTCCTGGCCGGTTGGCTCGTGAGCCTCTTCTCCCAGGAGTAGCCGGTGGCCTTCGCCGACCTCCGCGAGTTCATCGCCCACCTCGAAGCGCGGGGCGAACTGCGCCGCGTGCGCGCGCCGGTCAGCCGCGACCTCGAGATCAGCGAGGTCACCGACCGCGTCTCGAAGGGCTCCGCCGCGGAGAACAAGGCGCTCCTCTTCGAGCAGGTCGAAGGGTTCGAGATGCCCGTCCTGATCAACACCTTCGGCTCGGCACGCCGGATGGCGTGGGCGCTGGGTGTGGAGGACCTGCACGAGCTGTCGGGGCGGGTCGAGAAGCTGCTCGACCTCAAGATGCCCGGGACATTCTTCGAGAAACTCAAGAAGCTGGGGACCCTCTTCGACCTCGCCAAGGCCGGGCCCAAGCGGGTCGGCGCGGCGCCCTGCCAGGAGGTTGCGGAGACGCGGAGCCCCTCGCTGAAGTCGCTCCCCATCATCAAGTGCTGGCCCGGGGACGCGGGGTACTACATCACGCTCCCCCTCGTCTTCACGAAGGATCCGGAGCGCGGCACGCGCAACGTGGGGATGTACCGCCTCCAGGTCTTCGACGACCAGACCCTCGGCATGCACTGGCAGACCCACAAGGGCTCGGCCGAGCACCATCGGGAGGCCGAGCGCCAGCAGGCGTCGAAGCCCATGGAAGTGGCCGTGGCGCTCGGCGCAGATCCCGCGACGATCTACACGGGCTCGGCGCCGCTCCCGCCGGGCGTGGACGAGATCGTCTTCGCCGGGTGGCTCCGCGGGGCGGGCGTGGAGATGGTCAAGTGCAAGACGATTGATCTGGAGGTGCCGGCCCAGGCGGAGATCGTGCTCGAAGGCTTCGTGGACCCGAAGGAGCGCCGGCTCGAGGGGCCGTTCGGCGATCACACCGGCTACTACTCGCTGGCCCGCGACTATCCGGTGTTCCACCTGACGGCGATCACGCACCGCCGGAGCCCCATCTACCCCACGATCATCGTCGGCCGGCCGCCCCAGGAGGACTACTGGCTCGGCAAGGCGACGGAGCGACTCTTCCTGCCGATCATCCGGATGCTCCTGCCCGAGGTGGTGGACATCAACATGCCCGCCGAGGGGATCTTCCACAACCTCGTCATCGTCTCCATCAAGAAGCGCTACCCCGGCCAGGCGCGCAAGGTGATGTACGCCCTCTGGGGGCTCGGGCTCCTGATGCTCGCCAAGAACATCGTCGTGGTGTCGGAGCACGTCAACGTCCACGATCTCAGCGAGGTCGCCTGGCGGGCCACGGGCAACATCGACCCCAGGCGCGACCTGGTCGTCGTGGAGGGGCCGATGGACGATCTGGACCACGCCGCGCTTCGCCACCGCTACGGCGGCAAGCTCGGCGTGGACGCCACGGAGAAGGGACCGCTGGACAACGTGATCCAGGATTGGCCCGACGAGATCGTGATGAGCGAGGAGATCAAGGCGCTCGTCTCCCGCCGGTGGCGCGAATACGGATTGTGACCCCCTCACCTTTCTCCCCCTCCCCCTCACCCGGCCCTCTCCCCCAGTGGGGGAGAGGATTGAGGTGAGGGGGCCCGAATAGGTGAGGGGGAGCCTCATGCCTAAGCTCCGGTATTTCCTCGACTCGATCAAGTTCGAGCACACCGTTTTCGCCCTGCCCTTCGCCTACGTCGCCATGCTGCTGGCGGCGCGCGGCTGGCCGGGGTGGCGGATCGTGATCTGGGTGACGCTGGCGATGGTCGGCGGGCGGACGCTGGCCATGAGCGTGAACCGCCTGGTGGACCGGGCCATCGACGCGCGCAACCCGCGGACCGCCGGCCGCCACCTTCCGCGGGGGCTCCTCAAGCCGTGGGAGATGGGTCTCTTGGCGGCGGGAGGCGCGGCGCTGCTCCTGGTCTCGGCCTGGCAGCTGAACCCCCTCTGCCTTCGCCTGGCGCCGCTCGCCATCGTCTTCCTCGTGGGCTATCACTACACCAAGTATTTCACCTGGAGCTCCCACTGGATCCTCGGCTTCACCGACGGGATCGCGGCGGCGGGAGGCTGGATCGCGGTGCGCGAGGCGTTCGACCTCCCCGCCTTCATCCTCTGGTTCACGGTCACCGTCTGGATCGCGGGCTTCGACCTCCTCTACGCTTGCCAGGACGTGGAGTTCGACCGGGCCGAGCGCCTCCACTCTTTTCCCGCGCGCTTCGGTGTTCCCGCGGCGCTATCGGCCGCCCGCGTCTGCCATCTGCTCACGGTGCTTTCGCTGGCGGCGCTCCCCTGGGCGATCCCGCTGGGCTGGGGATACTGGGCCGGCGTGGTCGCGGTGGCTGGACTCCTGATCTACGAGCACTCGCTTGTGTCGCCGACCGACCTCTCCCGCCTGGACATGGCCTTCTTCAACGTCAACAGCTACATCGCGGTGATCGTCCTCCTCTCCGCCCTGGTGGGGCTATGGCTCTAGAACCCCTCACCCCACTGACCCGGGGGTCAGGTCTTGCAATCACGCATTGTCTAGACATATTGCAATGCAAGACCTGACCCCAAAGGCGGACAAGGCGCGCTACGTCCAGGAGATGTTCACGCGCATCGCGCGCCGCTACGACCTCATGAACGGCCTCATGACGGGGGGGCGCCATCAAGCCTGGCGGCGGGCGGCGGCGCGGCTGGCGGAGCCCCAGCCCGGTGGCCTCGCGCTCGACGTGGCCGTGGGCACCGGCGACCTGGCGCTCGCCTTTCTCTCGGCAACGCATGTCCGCCGCGTGGTCGGCGTGGATTTCTCGGACGGGATGCTGAAGGTCGGGCGCGAGAAGCTCCGCCGCCTCGATCCCGCGGGGCGCGTGAGCCTGGTCGCCGGCGACGCCTTGAGACTCCCCTTCCCCGACAAGACCTTTGCCTGCGTCGCCTCGGCGTTCCTCCTGAGAAACCTGGCCGACCTTGCCCAGGGGTTCACCGAGATGCGCCGTGTGACCCAGGCCGGCGGCAGGGTCGTGGCCCTCGAGATCACCGAGCCGGCGCTTCCCGGCTGGAGCGCGGTGTTCCGCTGGTACTTCCGCCGCTTGGTCCCCCTCCTCGGCGCGCTCGTGAGCGGCCACCGCGAGGCCTATACCTACCTCCCCCAGTCCGTCGCTCGCTTCCTGCCGCCCCCCGAGCTCGCCCGCGTCATGGAGCGGGCGGGCCTCCGCGACGTCGGCTACCGCCGCCTCGGCCTCGGCACCGTCACGATCCACTCCGGCACCGCCTAAACGCAAATACGCATGCCTGACCCCAACGGAGGTCGCCATGGCGCAAGATGACCGTGTGCTGCTGACAGTCTTGCTGCACCACGACCAGTCGAAGACGCTCGACGAGATCATGGCGCACCTGAAGAAGACCGGCTTCTACCGGGACTTCCCGCCGGAGGGGTCGGAGCTGGTCTCGTGGGTGGTCGCCATGTCCTACGGCTTCATCATCTACCTGCGAGTCCGGCCCGATGGCCTGCGCGCCCTCAACCGCTTCATGGAGCAGAAGGCGTGGGGCACCTTCCGCTACGAGGTCTTCCCCTCCTACGACTTCGCCCCGATCGCGGCCCAGTTAAAGAAAGACCACGCCTAGCGGCTTGGCGCAGGCCGATATTCAGATACTTACGCCGGGCCCCATGGAGAAGATCCTGACCGTCTCGCTCCCGATCTTTGCCCTCCTCTTCAGCGGCTACGGCGCGGGGCGGCTCAGGCTCCTCAACGAGCCCGCCGTGGTGGGGCTGAACGGGACAGGGCGGGCACGGTCGGCGCGGGGCTCGTCCGCAACCCGCTTCTGCTGTCGATCTTCGGGGGCGCGCTGTTGAGCATCGCGGGGCTCTCCCTGCACGCCTCCCTCGACGCCTTCGGCAAGCTGCTGGGGTCGGCGGCGCTGCCGTGCGCGCTGTTCTCGCTGGGGGCGTCACTCGTCGGGAGAGCGGCGACCGCCGGGATGCGAGAGGTGGCGCCGGTCGTCGGGCTGAAGCTGGTGGTCCATCCACTGGTGGTCTAGCTCATGGCCGCGCACGTCTTCAGCCTGGACCCGCTCTGGGCGGCGGTGGCAGTGCTCGACGCCGCTCTGCCTGTGGCAGCCAACGTCTTCGTCCTCGCGCGCCGCTACGACATCTACGTGGAGCGAGCGTCCAGCATCGTCCTGATCTCCACGACGGCCTCCGTGGTCACGGTCTCGGCCCTGCTGGCCCTCCTCAGCCCCCGCTGACGCGCCCCTCCTCTCTTCTCGTCTCCCCTCTCTCGCTTGACCTGCCCCCTCCCCCGGGCTAGGCTAACCGCACTACTTCCCTGGAGGGCCCGAATGGACGTACAGACGGTCCTGAATGCCATCGCCAAGACGGCAGCCCGTCTGTGCGACGCCAACGACGCCCTGATCTGGCAGGTCGAGGGCAACCAGCTTCGACTGGTGGCCAAGCATGGCTCGGTCCGGATGACCTGGGCCCCGAATCAGCTGATGCCCATCAGCCGTGGTTGGCCTTCCGGGCGTGCCGTGGTGGAACGGCGGACGATTCACATCCGCGACATGGCGATGGCGGTCCGAAGAGAGTATAAGAAGGTGGCGGACCGCCAACGGGCGGTCGGCCTAAGAACCGTCCTCACCACGCCGCTGCTGCTGAAGGGCAAGCCTGTCGGCGTCATCGCGATCCGTCGCACGAAGGTCCGCCCGTTCACGGCCAAGCAGATCGCCCTCCTCAAGACCTTCGCCGATCAGGCCGCCATCGCCATTGAGAACACTCGCCTCTTCCAGGACCTCCAGGCCAAAAACCGCGACCTCACCGAGGCCCTCGAGCAGCAGACCGCCACGGCCGAGATCCTTCGCGCCATCTCGAGCTCGCCTACCGACCTCCAACCGGTGTTCGACGCGATCGCCGAGAACGCCGCACGCCTGTGCGAAGCGCCCGACGTCGGAATCCTCCGCCTCGACGGCGACGTCCTGCGCCTCTCGGCGAAGCGTGGTCCGTGGACTGTCAGGCTCCCGGCCGACCTGACGGTCCCCGTCACCCGCGGGTCCGTGTCTGGCCGAGCCATCGTGGACCGCCAGACCATCCACGTTCACGACCTCGCCGCCGAGCCCGAGGAGGAATACCCCGTCGGCAGGGATCTGCAGCGCCGCTTCGGGCATCACACGATGCTCGCCACGCTCCTGCTCCGTGAAGGAACCCCGCTCGGGTTGATCGCGGTCTTCCGCACGGAGGTTCGCCCGTTCACAGAGGCCCAGATCAAACTACTCCAGACCTTCGCCGACCAGGCGGTCATCGCCATCGAGAACGTCCGCCTCTTCCAGGAGCTCCAGGGCAAGAACCGCGACCTCGGCGAGGCCCTCGAGCAGCAGACCGCCACCGCCGAGGTGCTAAAAGTCATCAGCCGCTCGACGTTTGATCTCCAACCAGTCCTGGAAACTCTCGTGGAGAACGCAACTCGACTCTGCGGCGCACAGCACGGCCGCATCTTCAGATATGATGGCGAGCTTCTACACTCGGCAGCTGATTACGGTGGTCCTCCCGAGCTCAAAGAATACTGGAGGCGGAACCCAATCCGCCCTGGACAAGAAGGTTCGATCCACGGAAGAGCTGCAGCGGAGCGCCGACCCATTCACATCCAGGATGTATTGGCGGAGCCCGGCTTTGAACCTCCTGAGGCAATGAAGGTTGCGGGTATCCGAACCTTTTTGGCGGTTCCGATGCTGAGGGAGGGAACCCTCGTCGGTTCCATCTCGATCTGGAAGACAAAGGCCGATCCTTTCACCCAGAAGCAGGTCGATCTGGTCAAGACGTTCGCAGACCAGGCCGTGATCGCCATCGAGAACGTCCGCCTCTTCCAGGAACTCCAGGCCCGGAACCGCGACCTCTCTGAGGCCCTCGAGCAGCAGACCGCGACCGCCGAGGTGCTGAAAGTCATTAGCCGCTCGACGTTCGATCTTGAGCCGGTTCTCGAAACCCTCGTGGAGAATGCGGCGAGGCTTTGCGGCGCCGACAAGGGATTCATCTTTAGGCTCGATGGCGACGTCTATCGCGTGGCCGTCGATTACGGAGCGTCCCCAGAATTCACGGAGTTCATGCGCGCGAACCCGATCCCCCCCGGCCGGGGGACCATCGTGGGGCGGACGGCCCTCGAACGTCGTGTGCTTCACTGGCCCGACATCCTGGAAGACCCCGAGTACCAATGGGCCGACTCGCAGCGGATGGGGCGGTTCAGGAGCTGTCTGGGAGTCCCCATGCTCAGAGAAGGTGTCCCGATCGGCGTCTTCGCCCTCTGGAGAGAGGAGGTCAATCCCTTCACCGACAAGCAGATCGAGCTGGTCACGACGTTCGCCGACCAGGCGGTCATCGCCATCGAGAATGTCCGCCTCTTCCAGGAGCTGCAGATCCGCAACCGTGACCTGACCGAGGCCCTCGAGCAGCAGACCGCGACGGGCGAGATCCTCCGCGTGATCAGTAGCTCGCCAACTGATATTCAGCCTGTACTGGACACAATTGCGGAAAGCGCCGCACGGCTCTGTGAGGCAAATGACGCGGAAATCTACCGCGTCGATGGCCATCTCTTTCGGCGAGTGGCACATCGCGGGCCAGTTTCTAGCCAGGGGCCCCTGGGTGAGGCCTACCCTATCAGCCGTGGGAGGCCATCCTCCCGAGCGATCATCGACCGGCAGACTATCCACGTCCACGACCTCTCCGTTGAGGTCGACACAGAGTTCCCCGATGTCAAGACTTGGCGGGAGGTTACCGGCGTTCGGACCATCCTCGCCACACCGCTGCTGCGTGAAGGTGTTGCTATCGGGGCCATCCTGATTCGGCGGACGGAGGTCAAGCCTTTCACCGACAAACAGATCGCCCTCCTAAAGACTTTCGCCGACCAGGCGGTCATCGCCATCGAGAATGTCCGCCTCTTCCAGGAGCTCGAGGCGCGCAACCGCGACCTCACCGAGGCCCTGGAGCAGCAGACCGCCACGGCCGAGATCCTCCGCGTGATCTCGAGTTCTCCGACCGACCTCCAGCCGGTGTTCGACGAAATCCTTGCGAATGCCACTCGCCTCTGCTCGGCGCACCTCGGCATTCTTTACCTGTACGAGGGCGACGCCTTCAACGCGGTCATGACTCGCGGAGCCGCGCCGGCATACGAAGAGTTCCTCCGACGGGAATCAGTCCGTCCCGGACCCAATACTGGCCTCGGCCGAATCGCCCGGGAACGACGGCCGGTTCATATCCCCGACATCAGGGCAGACGTCGCGTATGCGGAGCGTGATCCCCTCCGGCTCGCGACCGCCGAGCTCGGGGGCACTCGAACCCTTCTTATGGTTCCGTTGCTCAAGGATGACGCGCTCGTCGGCTGCATCACGATCTACCGCAGAGAAGTGTGGCCATTCACCGACAAGCAGATCGAACTCCTGAAGACCTTCGCCGACCAGGCCGTGATCGCCATCGAGAACGTCCGCCTGTTCCAGGAGCTCCAGGCCCGCAACCGCGACCTCACCGAGGCCCTCGAGCAGCAGACGGCCACCAGCGAGATCCTGCGAGTGATCAGCAGCTCGCCGTCGGACCTCCAGCCGGTCATGAACGCCGTCGCCGAGAACGCTGCACGCGTCTGCGATGCGGCTGATGCCCTAATATTCCGCGTACAAGGAGATTCCCTCGTACTCGCGGCTCGGTTCGGTTCGATCCCGACGACCCGGACCTTGGGCGAACGGATTCCCCTGACCCGAGACGAGACACACTATTGTCGAGCAATCGTTGACCGGCAAACGCTCCACTACCCCGATTTCGCCGCCGTGGTCGATACCGAGTTCCCGCACCTCAAGACCCGCATGCAGATCACGGGACACCGAACCGAGCTCGTGACTCCACTCTTGCGTGAAGGAGTGCCCATCGGGGCCATCGCGATCCGCCGGACAGAGGTCCGTCCATTCTCGGAAAAGCAGATCGAGCTGGTCAAAACCTTCGCCGATCAGGCCGTCATCGCCATCGAGAACGTCCGCCTCTTCCAGGAATTGCAGGCGCGAACCGGCGAACTGGCGCGATCGGTGGAGGAGCTGAAAGCCCTGGGAGAGGTCGGCCAAGCGGTCAGCTCGACCCTGGACCTCCAGACGGTCCTCGCCACTATCGTCGGCCGGGCGGTCCAGCTCTCCGGAACCATCGGCGGGGTCATCTACGAGTATGATGAAGCCACCCAGGAGTTTCACCTGAGGGCCACCCACAGCATGGAACAAGAGCTGGTCGAGGTGCTTCGAGCAGCACCGGTCCGTCTGGGGGAGGGCGCTGCCGGACAAGCCGCGGCCACCCGGGCACCGGTCCAAATTACAGACTTCCTGGATGAGCGGCAATATGGCGTCACACGTTTCCGGACCATCTTGGCGCGGCTCGGCTATCGGTCTGCCCTTTCCGTTCCGCTTCTCCTGGAGCAGCGCATCATGGGCGCCTTGACGGTCCACCGACAGGAGTCCGGAACCTTTGCGCCGCAGGTCGTGAACCTCCTCCAGACCTTTGCCACGCAGTCGGTCCTGGCGATCCAGAACGCGCGGCTCTTCCGCGAGATCGAGGCGAAAAGCCATGAGCTCGAGGTCGCCAGCCGGCACAAGTCCCAGTTCCTGGCCAACATGAGCCACGAGCTGCGCACGCCCTTGAACGCCATCCTGGGCTACACGGAGCTGATCCTGGACGGGATCTACGGCGAGGCGCCGGAGAAGATCCGGGACGTCATGGAGCGGGTGGACAAGAGCGGGCGGCACCTCCTCGGCCTGATCAACGACGTGCTCGATCTCTCCAAGATCGAGGCCGGCCAACTCACGCTTGCCCTCAACGACTACTCCATGATGGAGGTGGTTCAGACGGTCTCCACCGCCGTGGAATCTCTGGCGGCGGAGAAGAAGCTCGCCCTGAAGATCGAGGTAGCTTCCGACCTGCCTCCAGGCAAGGGCGACGAGCGGCGGATCACCCAGATTCTGCTGAACCTGGTCGGGAACGCCATCAAGTTCACCGAGACCGGCGAAGTGCGAATCCAGGCGGCGATGCGGGACGGCGAGTTCGTCGTTTCGGTGGCCGATACGGGGCCCGGCATCGCGCCGGCCGACCAGCAAAAGATCTTCGAAGAGTTCCAGCAGGCCGACAGCTCCAGCACCCGGAAGAAGGGCGGGACCGGCCTCGGGCTCTCCATCGCCAGGCGGATCATCGAGCTCCACGGCGGACGCATCTGGGTGGAGTCGAGCCCGGGGAAGGGCTCAACCTTCTCGTTCACCCTGCCGATCCGCGTCGAGCCGCCAGCGGTGAAGCGATGAGCCGGCGTGTCCTCGTTGTCGAGGACCACGAGGAGAACCGCCGCATCATGCGCGACCTCCTGACGAGCGCCGGCTACGAGATGATCGAGGCGGTCACCGGGGAGGATGGGGTGACGCTGGCGGAGCGAGAGCGTCCGGACCTGATTCTGATGGACATCCAGCTCCCCGGCCTGGATGGCTACGAGGCCACACGCCGGATCAAGGCCAACCCGGCGCTCCGCGCAATCCCCATCATCGCCGTGACGTCGTATGCTCTGAGCGGCGACGACGTCAAGGCGCGGGAGGCCGGCTGCAATGACTACGTCACCAAGCCCTTCAGCCCGCGCGCCCTCCTGGCTAAGATTCGTCAATACGTGCCGTGAGAACCCCCCCGCGGATCCTTCTGGTCGACGATAACCTCGCGAACCTGGACATTCTCCAGACGCGCCTCGCCGTCCACGGTTATGAGATCCTCACGGCGAGCGACGGGGAAGAGGCGCTCGCCCTCGCCCTGGAGAAGCAGCCGGACCTGATCCTGCTGGACGTCATGATGCCGAAGCTGGACGGCTTCGAGGTCTGCCGTCGCCTGAAGGCCGATTCCTCGTTGCCGTTCATGCCGATCATCCTCGTCACGGCCAAGGCGGACACGAAGGACATCGTGGCCGGCCTCGAGGCGGGGGGCGACGAGTACCTGACGAAGCCCGTGGACCAGGCCGCGCTGGTGGCTCGCGTCAAGTCCATGCTGAGGATCAAGGCCCTCCACGACACGGTCCACGAGCAAGCGGGGCGGCTCGAGGCCCAGGCCAGTCAGCTCGCCGAGTGGAACCGGACGCTCGAGCAGCGCGTCCAGGACCAGATCGCCGAGCTGGAGCGAGGCGGCAGGCTCAAGCGCTTCTTCTCGCCCCAGCTCGCCGAGCTGATCGTGGCCGGGGGGGCCGAGGATCCCCTCAAGACCCACCGCCGCGAGGTCACGGTGGTCTTTCTGGATCTCCGCGGCTTCACCGCCTTCGCAGAGACCTCAGAGCCCGAGGAGGTCATGGGTGTTCTCCGCGAGTACCACATCGAGATGGGGAAGCTGATCCTGGAGCACGAGGGGACGCTCGAACGCTTCACGGGCGACGGCATGATGATCTTCTTCAACGACCCCGTGCCCGTGCCCAACCCGGCCGAGCGGGCGATCCGGATGGCGGTGGCGATGCGCGAGCGAGTGGGAGAGCTGATCGCCAAGTGGCGCAAGCTGGGGTACGAGTTGAACTTCGGCGTGGGGATCGCCCAGGGGTATGCGACCATCGGGGCCATCGGCTTCGAGGGGCGCTGGGACTACGGCGCGATCGGCACAGTCACCAACCTCGCCGCCCGGCTCTGCGGCGAGGCCCAGGGCGGCCAGGTCCTCGTGTCCTCCAAGGTGGCCGCCGTCCTCGAGGGCGTGATCGACGCCGAAGAGGTCGGCCCGCTCATCCTGAAGGGATTCCTCAAGCCTGTCCCCGCCTTCAATGTCCTCCGCCTCAAGCCCCGCGCCTGACCCGTAACGCAAATACGCATGCCTGACCCCATGCGTTACTTTGAGGATTTCAAGGTGGGCGATCGGTGGGAGTTCGGCGCGTGGTCGCTCGCCAAGGATGAGATGATCGCGTTCGCCCGGGAGTTCGACCCCCAGCCGATCCACACCGACGAGACCGCGGCGGCCCGGACCGCCTTCGGGGGCGTGATCGCCAGCGGCTGGCAGACGATCCTCAAGTGCATCCGGCTGTTCGTGGACGGCCTGATGCGGGACACTGCCGGCCTGGCGTCCCCCGGCCTGGATGAGCTCAGGTGGTTCAAGCCGGTGCGGGCCGGGGACCGTATCTCCGCGCGGGCCGAGGTGGTCGAGGTGGGCGAATCGAAGAAGAGCCCCGACCGCGGCCGGGTCCACTTCCGGATCTACGGCGTGGACGAGTCGGGGGAAACGGTCCTGAGCGCCAAGGGCCTGTTCTTCGTCGCGCGCCGTCCCGGCTGAAATGCCCCTCCCCCCTCACCCTGCCCTCTCCCCCCTGGGGGGAGAGGATAAAGGTGAGGGATTATGAGTGGGTGAGGGGTGCTCATTTTGTCAACCCATGCCATCCTGACCTCCGCCCGCCGAGACCTCTGGCCAGCGACGCGGCTAAGGCCTTACGTAACCTAGGATTCCCAGAGCGATGCCGGTGGCATCCCCTTTGCTCTCCTTCTTCATCCGTGAGACAAGACCGGAGACGACATCCTCGCACCGGCGTGGAGTTCGAGGCAACGGTCGAGGCCAGAAGCGGCGTGTGGCAAGGGAGGATGCTCAACCTCAGCCCCTACGGGGCCAAGATTGCCGCGCCGGCCACGTCGGTAAACCTCCCGCGCGGGACCAGCGTCAAGATACGGTTTCCCCTGCCCGATCAAGATCCGCTGTCCCTTATCGCGAATGTGGAACGAATGGATCCGGATGGCATGGCTCTGAGTTTCAACGGCCTCGGGGACCAGAAGTTTCAGCGTCTCATGGCGCTCGTGGATTCCCCCCGCGCGCTCCCAAAGTATCCGCCGCTCCTCGGCTCCACCCCGGCCATGCAGGCCGTCCAGGAGATCATCAATCAGGTCGCCGACACCAGCACGACCGTGTTGATCCGGGGCGAAAGCGGCGTGGGCAAAGAGCTCGTGGCCCGAGCCATCCATGCCGCCTCGCCGAGACACGCTCACCCCTTCGTGAAGGTCAACTGCGCGGCCCTCCCCGCGGAGCTCCTGGAGTCCGAGCTGTTCGGCCACGAGAAGGGGGCCTTCACCGGCGCGTACCGCAGAAAGCTGGGCAAGTTCGAATTCGCCAACAAAGGGACCCTGTTCCTGGACGAGATCGGCGAGCTGCCCCTCGCCCTCCAGGCCAAGCTCCTCCACGTCCTGCAGGATCAGGAATTCTCCCGCGTAGGGGGGCGCGAGCTGATCCGGGTCGATACGCGGATCCTCGCCTCCACCAACCGGAACCTGGAAGTCGCCTTGGCGGCGGGCCAATTCCGCGAAGACCTCTACTACCGTCTCAATGTCGTCGAGATCCGGGTGCCCCCCCTGCGCGAGCGGAAGGAGGAGATCCCGGCCCTCGTCAACGTCTTTCTGAAGGAATTCCAGCGGCAATACGGACGAAAGGTGGAGCTTCCACCCGACGCCCTTCGCTGCTTCACCGAGTACCCGTGGCCGGGGAACGTCCGCGAGCTGGAAAACTTCATGAAGCGCCTCGTGGTCCTCGGCAAGGTCGGCAAGTTTCAGGAGGGGCTCCTCTCCGGCCTCCGAAACGACGACGGGAACGGATCCAAAGAAGCCGGCGCAGAGGACACTCCCAACCCTCCCGCTCCCCCGGACCCTTCGGTCGGGCTGCGGGAGCTCGGCCGCCGGGCGGCCCGCGCGGCGGAGCGAAGAGCCATCGAGGAGGTCCTCGAGCAGGTTCGCTGGAATCGGAGCGAGGCGGCCCGCCTCCTCAAGGTCAGCTACAAGACCCTGCTTACCAAGATCGCCGAATGCGGCCTCGCGCCGAAAAAGAGGAGATCGAAAAGCTCCCCGTAATCCGTGTTATCATCGTTTTCGTGAATCTCACCACCCGCTTCACCTTCGACGCCGCCCACCGGATCCTCGGCCATCCCGGCAAGTGCGCCTACCTCCACGGCCACACCTATCACCTGGAAGTGACGGTGGCCTCGGCGCGGCTCGACGCGCTGGGGATGGTCATGGACTTCGACGACCTGCGAGCCCTCGTCCGCAAGGCGGCCCTGGACCGGTGGGATCACGCGACGCTCCTGGCCCGGGAGGACCCGCTCGTCGCCGCGATCATCGGCGTCCAGACGGAGGCCCCGGAGAAGGTCGTCCGTTTCAAGCACAACCCGACCGCTGAGATCCTGAGCCGCGAGGCCTGGGAGGCGATCCGCCAGGCGCTGCCGCCGGGCGTGAGCCTCCTGCGGGTCAGGATTGAAGAGACTCCCGCGTGCTCCAGCGAGCTGACCCCAGACAGTCTCTGACCGGCCGCATCGCCGAAGTCTTCTTTTCGATCCAGGGAGAGGGCCCCACGGCGGGGATCCCCGCGGTCTTCGTCAGGCTCCAGGGCTGCTCCGTGGGTTGCACCTGGTGTGACACCAAGTACTCCTGGGATCCCGGAGCGGGGCGCGAGGTGGCGCTGGACGAGGTGGTGGAGGAGGCGGTAGCCTTCCCCTGCCGGCGCGCGGTGATCACCGGCGGCGAGCCCCTGGAGTCTTCCCTCTTCGCTCCCCTCGTCGAGGCTCTCACGACGCGCGGCCTCACGCTGGAAGTGGAGACCTCGGGCACGCTGCCGCCCCCCGCCGTGGCGCTGGCCCAGTGGAACGTTTCGGTGAAGCTGGCGGGCTCGGGAGTCCCGGAGGCCAAGCGGATCAACCCCGACGCGATCCGGGAGTTCCTCCGCCTGGGAGCCTGGTGGAAGTTCGTCGTCGTGGACGCGGGCGACGTCGCCGACGTCCTGCGCCTGGCCGAGCGCTTCGCGATCCCCCGCGAGAAGATTCTCCTGATGCCCGAAGGCATTCGGCGGGAGGAGATCCTGGAGCGCTCGCCGTGGGTCTGGGAGGCGTGCACGCGGCACGGCTTCAGGTTTTCGCCGCGGCTCCACATCCTCCTCTGGGGCGCCAAACGGGGAGTGTGAATGACCCCCTCACCTTCGTCCTTTCCCCCAGGACCTCCGAAACCCTCGCCCCCGAAGGGGGAGAGGGGAGGGTGAGGGGGCCGGAAAGGCTTTCGTGAAGAGAGCAGTCGTCTTACTTTCGGGCGGGCTGGACTCGGCCACGACGCTCGCGATCGCCAGGAGCGAAGGTTACGCCTGCCACGCGGTCTCCTTTCAGTACGGCCAGCGCCACTCGCGCGAGCTCGAGTCGGCCAAGAAAGTCGCGGCGGCCCTCGGCGCCGTGGAGCACCTCGTTCTCGCTCTCGATCTCAGGCTCATCGGCGGCTCTGCCCTCACCGCCGACATCCCCGTGCCGAAGGGGCGAAGCGCCGCCGAGATCGGCCACGGCATCCCGATCACCTACGTCCCAGCCCGCAACACGATCTTCCTCTCCCACGCCCTCGGCTGGGCCGAGGTGCTCGGCGTCGAGGACCTCTTCTTCGGGGCGAATTTTTACGACAGTTCGGGATATCCCGATTGCCGCCCCGAGTACATCGAGGCGTTCGAGCGCCTCGCGAATCTGGCGACGAAGGCCGGCGCGGAGGGGAAGAGCCGCTTCACCATCCACACGCCGCTGATTCGGATGACCAAGGCCGAGATCATCACGAAGGGCCACGCTCTCGGCGTGGACTGCGCCCTCACGTGGTCCTGCTACGAGCCGGCGCCCGACGGCCGGGCCTGCGGCCTCTGCGATTCCTGCGCCCTCCGCCTCAAGGGGTTCAGAGAGGCCGGCCTCATCGATCCCCTCCCCTACGCCGCGGAATGAGCCTGATCGGCGAGCTGAACCGGCTCCAGGCCGAGCGCGGCTATCTCCGGGAGGAAGACCTGCGCGACGCCGCCGAGAGACTCCGCGTGCCGCTCTACCGCCTCCAGGAAGTGGTCTCCTTCTACCCTCACTTCCGGACGGCTCCCCCGCCCCGCGTGGAGGTCACACTCTGCCGGGACGTCTCCTGCTTCCTCGCCGGCGGCGAGGCGTGGGGCGCGAAGGTCAAGGCGCTCCTCAACGGGCAGAAGGACGTGGAGGTCAGGGAGGTCTCGTGCCTCGGCCGCTGCGACCGGGCTCCCGCCGCGATGGTCAATGGCGTCGCCGCCGGCGCCGTCGCTCCGGAACGGATCGCCGAGCTGGCCAGGCATCCAGAAAAGCACCACGAGGCCGCCCCAGCGCGCCGCTCGTGGCGGATGGATCCCTACGGCGAGGGCGGCGAGCCGTTCGCCGTCCGTCAGGCGTGGGCCCAGCGCGCAGACGAGGTGATCGCCACTCTCAAGGCGGCGGGTCTGCGTGGGATGGGGGGCGCCGGCTTTTCGACGGGGCTCAAGTGGGAGCTGGTCCGCAAGGAGGCGGCGGCGCCGAAGTACGTCATCTGCAACGCCGACGAGAGCGAGCCCGGCACGTTCAAGGACCGCGTCCTCCTGGAGGAGCTGCCTCACCTCATCGTGGAGGGCATGTGCCTGGCCGCGAGTGTCGTCGGCGCCGAGCGCGGCTGGATCTACCTCCGCCACGAGTACGAGCACGCGTGCGGGCCGCTGGAGCGGGCGATCGGCCAGGCGCTCAGGCGGGGCCTCCTGGGCAAGGGCTTCGACATCGAGATCTTCCTCTCCCCCGGCGGCTACATCCTGGGCGAGGAGACGGCGCTCCTCGAAGCCCTCGAGGACAGGCGCGGCGAGCCGCGGAACAAGCCTCCGTATCCCGGCACGCGCGGCCTCTGGGGGAAGCCCACGCTCATCAACAACGTCGAGACCTTCGCCATGGTCCCGGCGATCCTCAAGCACGGCGCCGGGTGGTGGAAGTCCCAGGGTGTGCGCGGACACCCGGGGCTCAAGGTCATGGCTGTGTCGGGCGACGTGGAGCGCCCCGGCGTGTACGAGATCCCGATGGGGACGACGGCGGCCGAGGTGATCCAGCTGGCCGGCGGTATCAAGGGTGGCAAGCGGCTCAAGGCCTTCGCTCCAGGAGGGGCCTCTTCGCAGTTCCTTCCCGCCACCAAGGTCGACGTGGAGATCGACTTCGCCGCCGTCCAGGCCGCGGGGAGCATGCTGGGCTCCGGGGCTCTGGTGGCGGTGGCCGAGGGCACTGACATGCTCGCCGTCGCCGCCAACATCACGCGATTCTTCCGCAATGAGTCCTGCGGCAAGTGCGTGCCGTGCCGCGTCGGAACCGAAAAGGTGGCCGACATGCTCGACAAGATCCTGGCCGGAAAGGACGACGGCAAGTTGGGCGAAGTCCTGCCGGGCTTGGAGGAAACGTTGGCCCAGACCTCCATCTGCGGCCTCGGCCAGGTGGCCCTGAACCCGCTCACGTCCGTGCTGAAGGCGTGGCCAGAAGTGCTCCCCCCATGACCATCGCGCTCACGATCGATGGGCGGAAGGCCAGCGTCCCAGAGGGGACGACGATCTGGGAGGCCGCGCGCCAGGCCGGGATCGAGATCCCCGTCCTCTGCCATGACCCCCGGCTGCGCCCGGTGGGAGTCTGCCGGATGTGCGTCGTGGATGTGGGCGAGCGGGTCCTCGCGGCCTCGTGCGTGCGCGCCGCCGCCGACGGCATGACGGTTCAGACGCGCTCGGAGAAGGTCGAGCGCTGCCGGACGACCCTCACCGAGCTCCTCCTGTCCGACTACCCGGTCGAGTCGGCCCGCGAGCAGACCACCGGCGACGACCTCCTGCTCGCCCTCGCGCGCCGGTATGGGGTCAGGCATGCGTATTTGCGTTATCCGCGGGGGGACGGGCGGGCCCGGGACGCCTCGTCGCCCGTCATCGCCGTCGACCACGCCGCCTGCATCCTGTGCGACCGCTGCATCCGCGCCTGCGACGAGATCCAGGGGAACGACGTGATCGGCCGCACGGGCAAGGGCTACGCCGCCCGGATCGCCTTCGACCTCGACAGCCCCATGGGGGAGAGCACGTGCGTCGCGTGCGGCGAGTGCGCGTCCGTCTGCCCCACCGGTGCCCTGACCCACAAGCCCCTGACGGCGCCGATCCGCCCTCGGGCAGAACTCAGGAGCGTGGACTCGGTCTGCCCCTACTGCGGTGTCGGCTGCGCCGTCACCCTCCACGTCGATCCCAAAGAGAACGCCGTCGTCCTGGTTGACGGGCGGGAGAATCCCGGGAGCCAGGGGCGCCTCTGCGTGAAAGGCCGGTACGGCTTCGACTACGCCCTCCATCCCCAGCGGCTCACGGTGCCGCTCATCAGGCGGCCCGAGTTCTCCCCCAAGGGGCCGCTCTCGAAGGAGGTCAAGGGTGATGGCCGGGGGCGGAAGCCCGGCGGCGTCGTGGACTACGCCGAGGTGCTGCCCGCCTTCAGGGAAGCGTCCTGGGACGAGGCCCTCGACCTCGTGGCGACCCGCCTCAAGGCGATCAAGGAGGCCTACGGCCCGGGAGCGCTCGCGGGCTTCGGCTCGGCCAAGTGCAGCAACGAGGAGGCCTACGTCTTCCAGAAGCTCGTCCGCGCCGCCTTCGGGACGAACAACGTGGACCACTGCACGCGCCTCTGCCACGCCTCCTCGGTGGCCGCGCTCCTGGAGACCATCGGCTCGGGCGCCGTCACCAACATCTTCGGCGACGTGAAGAACGCCGAGGTGGCGCTCGTCGCGGGCAGCAGCACCACCGACAACCACCCCGTCGCCGCCAGTTTCATCAAGGACGCGGCCCGCCACGGCACGACATTAATCGTCGTCGATCAGCGCGAGACGGGGATCGCGCGCCACGCCCAGCACTTCCTGAGGATCAACCCCGGAACGGACGTCGCCCTCTACAACGCCTGGATGCACGTGCTGATCGAGGATAGCCTGATCAACCGGGAGTACATCCGGACCTACACGGAAGGCTTCGAGGTGCTCTGCGAGACCGTCAGGCGCTACCCGCCCGAGCGCGCGGCCCAGATCTGCGGCGTGCCTGCCGACAGTATCCGAGAGGCCGCGCGCGCGTTCGGGAACGCGAGGGCGGCCATCATCTTCTGGGGGATGGGGATCTCCCAGCACACGCACGGCACCGACAACGCGCGCTGCCTGATCTCGCTGGCGCTCCTCACCGGCAACGTGGGCCGGCCCGGCACCGGGCTCCATCCGCTCCGCGGCCAGAACAACGTCCAGGGCGCCTCCGACGCCGGGCTCATCCCCATGATGTACCCCGACTATCAGAGCGTCGAGGACGCCGCCACCAGGAAGCGCTTCGAGAAGGCATGGGGCTTGACGCTGGACCCCAAGCGCGGCCTCACCGTCGTTGAGATCATGGCCGGCGCCCTCGAGAAGCGAATCCGCGGCATGTACATGATGGGGGAGAACCCCTTCCTCTCCGACCCCAACATCAACAAGGTGCGCAAGGCCCTGGCCGCCCTCGACTTCCTCTGCGTCCAGGACATCTTCCTCACCGAGACGGCGGAGTTCGCCGACGTGATCCTCCCCGCCACTTCGTTCTTCGAAAAAACGGGAACCTACACGAACACCGACCGCCGGGTGCAGATCGGAAAGAAAGCGCTGGAACCGCCGGGGCAGGCCCGGCTCGACTGGGAGGTCGTCGCGGAGATCGCGCGCCGGATGGGCTACCCGATGCAGTACCGGAATGCGGAGGAGATCTTCGAGGAGTTCACGTCGCTGGCGCCGGCCTACCAGGGCCTCACCTACCGGAACCTCGAGCCCCACGGCAAACTGTGGCCTTGCCCCGACCCGGAGCGGAGCGACGGCGTCCAGCTCCTCTTCGGCGACGGCTTCCCCACCCCGAGCGGGCGCGGGCGGTTCGTCCCCTGCGAGTACCGGCCCGCTGCCGAGGTGCCCGACCCCGAGTATCCCTTCGTCCTCAACACGGGACGGCTCCTCGAGCACTGGCACACGGGCGTCATGACCCGGCGCTCCCGGCCGCTGGCCGCCATCCGCCCCGAGGCCTTCTGCGAAATGAACCCGAACGATCTCGCCGCCGCGGGCATCCAGGCCGGCGCCTACGTGACCGTCGCCTCCCGCCGGGGCGCCATCACGCTTCGCGCCCGCGCCTCCTCGCGCATCGCCCCGGGCACGGTCTTCATCCCCTTCCACTTCCGCGAGGCCGCCGCCAACGCCCTCACCAACGACGCCCTCGACCCCTTCGGCAAGATCCCGGAGTTCAAATATTGCGCCGTGCGGGTGGAAAAGGCGAGCGCCTAGCCCGGGAAGATGATGTGCTCCCTGGCGATGATGAACGGTGAGCCGGGCGTGATGAAGTTGGCCTCGTCGGCCCGAACGCGAGCGTACTCCGGCGTGGCGGCCGACCGTCGCATCGCCTCGGTGTCGTCGAACCAAGTCAAGGCCACGCCGTCATAGGGCGGGGTTCGCCCGCTCTCGTAGATCGCCCGCCGCGTGTGACTCTGGACGTACCGCCGCACCACCAGGATCAACGCCGCCAGGGGGCCATGGGCTTCGCGCCAGTATTTCTGGAACGCCTCGATGGTCATTCCCGGCTTGTGGGTGATGAATTCAATGTTCTTCACTCCGTTCGGCGGCGCCGGGCCGTCCTTGATCACGTGGTCCTCGGTGATGATCAATCCCAGCGAGGCGCGATCGATGAACCGGAGCTCGTCCGCCTGGACCGCCGCGTACTCCGGGGTCCCCGCCATGGCGCGCATCGCCTGAGTGTCATCGAACCAGACCTCGGCGATCCCGTCGTAGATCGGCTCTGCCTTGCGATACCCGGAGAGCCGCGTGTGAGACTGCACGTAGCGGCGGATGCCGGGCATCTTGACGACGAGGTCGGCGTGGGCCGTGCGCCAGTACTCTTGGAAGCCCTCGACCGACATCCCGGACTTGCGCTTGAAAAACGAGATCGCCTTGACCATTTAGCGCTCGAGCGAGAAGCGGAGGGTGGGCGCGGCGGACCAGGGCTGGGCGGCGCCGCCCGGAGCCGGCTTGACCTCACGGCCCTGGTCCACCTCCACATCCGTCCGCCAGAAGGAGACGGGGCGGAAGCGCATCACGGTCTCCTCGCGCTGCTCTTCGCCGTCCGGCTTCACCAGCGTCGCTGACGTCCGGAGCTGGGCGGTCTGACCGTCCCCGGCGACCACCTCGAGGAGCCTCACGGTCTCCCCGCGGTAGTTCTGGAACTCCAGGCTCCTCCCCGCCAGGTTTCCCGCCTGGATCACCTGGTCGAACCGGCCCGAGTCCAGGAGAGCGCGGAGGCGGGAGAACTCACCCGTCTCCCCCAGCACCTTGACCGGGCCCACGGGGCGGAGCGGCAGGAGGTCGGCGAGCTGGCGGCGGGTCTGGCGAAGGAGGGCCTCTTCGAGCCTGCGGGCCGCCTCGCCGTAAGGCGCGTCGGGGTCCGGCGGGACCGCGGCCAGGAACAGGTCGAGGGCCAGCGAGCCGTCGCTCCGCTGGCGGAAGAGGCGCAGCGCCCCCGGGGCTGGCGAGTCCACGACCCCGTCCACCTGGGTGTCGCCGTCCTGGTCCAGGAGGCCGAGACGGCGGGCGACCTCGGGATCGGGGCCGAGCTGGGCGCTCAGCTCCGCCGCCAGCTCTCGATCGGTCTGGCCGCGGAGCGGCAGGAGGGGGACGAGAGCGGCCTGCCCTTCGGCGCCCCCCAGCTCTTTCCGGCGCGCCCGGAGCGCCTTGTCCTCGAGCGATGGCAGGTCCCGGCAGGGGACACGGGCCAGGTCGAGGCCGGTCGTGGTGCCGCCCAGGGGGGCCATCCAGGAAAGCCCGGGACGGACCTGGCGCCGCGCCTGCTCGAGGCCGGCCAGCTCGGCCTCGAGGCCGCGCCGCTCCACCTCCAGCCCCTCGATCCGCTCCTGAATGCGCGCCATGCGGGAAAAGTCCAGTTTGACGATCGCCCCGACCTTCTCGTCCTCGAGCCGCTCCCGCTCCTCTTTGATCTGGGCCAGGCGCGCGCGGACGGTCTCGGCCCGTGCGGCGGGGTCCGGGGCGGCTTCGGGCGCGGCGGGCGCCGTCATGCCGAGGGCGCTGCGGGCCGCCGCCGACACGCGCGCATGCTCGCCGATCCGGTCCCGGACCGCCCGGCATTCCGCGGGCGAGGGAGCGGGCGTCTGGGCCCCGGTCAGCCCGGGGAGCAGGAGCGATGTCAGGGCGACGGCGAGCGCGGCCCGGAGGGTCACGGCATCATCCTAGCAGAAAGCCCTGGAGGTGGGCGACGAAGGCGTCGGGGGCGTCGAGCACCAGGTGGTGGTACACACTGGGGATCTCCACGAGCGCGGCGCCCGGGATCTTCGTCGCCATCTCCTCCGCCAGGGGGCGCGGGAGGATCGGGCTCTTCTCCCCCCGGACGATCAGGCTCGGGCAGGCGATCCCGGGCAGGAGCGGCCAGGCATCCACGGGCTGGCGCGTGCCGTTGCAGGCCGGATCGAAGCGGTAGGTCCACTGGCCGCCGCGCTCCACGATCCCGGACCGGGCCAGATGGGCCAGCAGCGCCGCGGACGCGACGGTCGCGCCCGGGAGGAGGCGGAAGGCGGCGACGGCGGCCTCGGGGGTCGGGTGACGGCGCGGGGGGCGGTCGCCACGCTCGTGCAGCATGGTCAGCCGGTCGGCGGGAATGGACGGGCGGCTGTCCACGATCACCAGCCGCTCGACGCGCTCGGGATGCCAGGCGGCGAAGGCCATCGCGTTGTGGCCGCCCATGGAATGGCCGACCAGCGTCATCCGCGCCCAGCCGAAGGCATCCATCAGCCCGAGGAGGTCTTGGCAGAAGTCCTGGGTCCGGTAGGCGGGAGGCTCGGGCCACTGGCTCTCGCCGTGCCCCCGCTGGTCCAGGGAGACGACGTGGAAGCGGTCGGCGAAGGCGGGCGCCACCGCGTCGAACCAGTGGGCGTGGGCGGCTCCGCCGTGGAGGAACAGGAGGCCCGGGCGGCCGGGAGCGCCCCATTCGAGGCCGTGCAGACCCAGGGCGTTCACAGTCAGGCGGCGCCTTCGCGCCGACTCGCAGCCGAAGCGCTGGGGGCGATTCACGCCACCGATTGTAGCCCAAAACGCAGTCGGCTTCAGCCGGTGGGGGGAGAGGGGAAAACGGCGAAATGTTTTGGTGTGATTCGTGGCTGGCGGTATCGTGAGTTTAGCGATGGAAGATCTTCCGGAATCACCCGCCGTGCGGCGCCGCCTCTTCACGGTCGGCGGCCTGGCCCTCCTGGCTCTGGCCCTCAGCCTGCTGACGGGGGCGAGAGTGGCCCCCTTCCGCGCGCCGACGACGTCCCCCGCGGCCTACCTCTTCCCGCCCATGGCGTCCCGGCCGGCGCCTACGCCCCTCGAGGGGCAGGTAGTGAACGCGGACACGAAGACCCCCGTTGCGGGCGCCTCGATCCACTCGGGCTCGGAGGAGGTCCGGGCGGACGCCGACGGGCGCTTCAGGGTCGTCACGCCCCGGTACCCCCTGCTCGTGAAGGCCCCAGGCTACGGCCGCCTCACGCTGGAAACGGCGATCTCCCCCCTCACCGTCTCCCTCCAGCCCAAGGTGGTGAAGGCCGCGTACCTCACCTACTATGGCGTGGGTGACAAGGGGATCAGGGGGCGCGTCCTCGAGCTGCTGAACCGGACCGAACTGAACGGTGTGGTCATCGACGTCAAGGGTGACCGCGGCTGGATCCCGTACCGCACCGAGGTCCCCCTGGCCCGGGAGGCCGGCGCCCGCGGGCCGGTCAACATCAAGGAGTTCGACCAGATGCTCGCCGACCTCAAGGCCGCGGGGGTCTACACGATCGCCCGGATCGTGGTCTTCAAGGACACCGTCCTGGCCCACCACAGGCCCGAGTGGGCGGTGATCGACGGGCGGACCGGCCAGCCGTGGCTCGACAACGAGCGCCTGGCCTGGCTGGATCCCTTCCGCGTGGAGGTCTGGGACTACGCGATCGCGGTCGCGAAGGAAGCAGCGCAGAAGGGGTTCGACGAGATCCAGTTCGATTACGTCCGCTTCCCCACCGACGGCAGGATCGGCGCGGCGTTCTACTCCAAGCCGAATACGCGCGAGACGCGCCTCCCCGCCATCGCGGGCTTCCTGGCCAGGGCCCGCAGGGAGCTGGCGCCGATGGGCGTCTTCGTCGCCGCCGACCTGTTCGGGTATACCGCCTTCAACGAAAACGATACTGATATCGGCCAGCGGATCGAGGAGTTCGCCCCGCACGTGGACTACCTCTCGCCGATGGTCTATCCCTCCGGGTACCACCTGGGGATTCCCGGCGTCCGGAACCCCGTGGAGAACCCCTACAAGGTCGTGTTCGAGAGCGTGAAGCTGATCCGGAAGCGCTCGGCGCACGCCCCGGTCAAGGTCCGCCCCTGGATCCAGGACTTCCGCGATTACGCCTTCGACCGGCGGCCGTTCGGGGTGAAGGAAGTGCAGGCCCAGGCCAAAGGCGCGGCCGACGCCGGCGCGCTGGGATGGATGCTCTGGAACCCCCGCAACGTCTACACCTCGGAGGCGCTTCGCTCGAAGGGCGCGCCGAACGGGGGAATCAAGCCCACGGCGCACGAGGAGCCGCTCGACTTCCCGTGAGGGTCTCGGTCCTCCCTTTCCTCGCGGCGCTCACCGTCCTGCCGGCCCTGCCATCCTTCGCTCAGCGCCCCGCCAACGAGCTGGGGCGCGTCATGATCCTCGAGTACCACAAGATCGACCACCCCGAGGGACGCTGGACGCGCACGCCGGCCAACTTCCGCGCCGATCTGCGGCGGCTCTGGGAGAAGGGCTACCGCCTGGTCGCCCTCACCGACCTCCTCGACGGAAAGATCGACGTCCCAACCGGCATGACCCCGGTCGTCCTCACCTTCGACGACTCCTCGCCGGGGCAGTTCCGCTACGTCGAGAAGAACGGGGCCGTCGAGGTGGACCCCGACTCGGCGGTGGGGATCCTGGAAGCGTTCGCGCGAGAGCACCCGGAGTTCGGCCTGAAGGCGACGTTCTACGTGCTGCCGGCCGCCGACCCGCCGAACCGGCTCTTCAATCAGCCGGCCCACGAGGAGCGGAAGCTCCGGTACCTCGTCTCGCGCGGCTTCGAGATCGGGAATCACACGCTCTGGCACGCCAACCTCTCCCACTACGGGGAGGAGACCGTTCGCAAGCAGCTGGCGCAGGCGCAGGAGCGGATCCAGCGCCACGTGCCGGGCTATCGGCCGAGGACGCTGGCGCTGCCGATGGGCGCCTACCCCCGCGACATCGGCTGGGCCGTGCGTGGGAGCATCAATGGGACCTCCTACCAGCACGACGCGATCCTCATGGTCTCGGGTGGAGCGGCGCCGTCTCCATTCTCCAAGAGCTTCGACCCGCTGAGGCTCCACCGCATCCAGGCGCTGGAACGAGAGCTCTCCTCGTGGCTCGGATATTTCGACAAGCACCCCGAGGCGCGGTTCGTCAGCGACGGCGACCCGCTCACCGTTGCCGTGCCCAGGAGGAAGAAGGACGAGGTGAAGACTCCCCTCCCCCAGGGCCTGAGGATCGTTGAGCACGACTGATCTCTCGACTCGCGCTATCGGAATTACCGCGGATCGAGGGCGGGCTTTGCCCGCGCAATCGGTTTCTAGGGAGAGGAATCGGAAGGGGGGCGGAGCCCCCCTCCGAGGAACTAGCGGTAGATGAGGTACGACGCGCGGCGGTGGAGGAAATCCCCCCGGTCGGCCTCGGCCCACGCCCGGAGCCGCGGCAACGGCTCCCCCCGCAGCAACGCCCAGATCGCGGACCGGTTCACCAGGAGGTTCTGGATGGCGTCGGCACTGAACTCCCGGTGGTACCTCGCCCTGATCTCCCCGGCCAGCGCCAGCGCCACCGTCACCGGCCTGATCGCGTCGCGGTCCGTCACCTGAAGCCGCGCGCCGCCGACCTGCTGGCCGGCATAGCGGTCGGCCGTCGGCGTGAAGAGCACAGGCCCGAAGCCCACTCCCTCCAGTCCCTTCCGATTCATCGCTTCCGCGAGCGCCACGGGGTCGATCCACGGCGCCCCCACCACTTCGAACGGTGTCTCGGTCCCCCGCCCCACGGAGAGGTTCGCCCCCTCCAGGAGCCCCACGCCTGAGTAGAGCAGCGCCTGGGTGAGGGAGCGGATGTTCGGCGAGGGATTGATCCATGACAACCCGGTCTCGTCGTACCAGAGCCCGCGGTTCCAACCCACCAGCGGCACGATGGTGAGGGCCACCGGGATCTTCCGCTCGGCCGCGACCATCCGGGCGAACTCGCCGATGGTGAGGCCGGTCCTCACGGGGATGGGATGGGGGCTCGTGAAGGAGCGCAGGTCGGGATCCATCAAGGGCCCCTCGACGACGGCGCCGGTGATGGGGTTGGGGCGATCCAGGACGACGACCGGGATGCGCCGGCGCGCCGCTTCCTCCAGGACGTACAGCAGCGTCGTCAGGTAGGTGTAGTAGCGCACCCCGACGTCCTGGAGATCCACCACCAGCGTGTCGACTCCCTTCAGCATCGCCGTGGTCGGGCGCCGCTCGGCGCCGTAGAGGCTCCACACGGGGAGTCCCGTTCCCCCATCGCGCCCGTGGGGGACGTCGCCAACGGCCTCCCCGCCGAGCCCGTGCTCCGGAGAGAAGATGGCCTTCAACTTCACGCGCGGCGCGGCGGCGAGGAGATCGATGGCCCGCCGGCCCCGGGCGTCCATGCCGGTCTGATTGGTGACGAGGCCCACGCTGCGCCCGGCCAGGAGCGCGAACTGCTCGGCGACCAGGACGTCCAGCCCGCTCAACACCGACGGCGGGGAGCCCAGCGCTTCCGCGGCGGTCGCCGTGTGCTCGGTCGGGGCGGGCGCGGCGGCGGGGAGCGGAGGGACGAACAGCGCCGCCGCCACTTCCGCGGTGACGCGCGAGCGCAGGTTGATGACTTTGCCCTTGCCGTACGGGTGGACACGATTCGTGAGGAGGATCAGGTACGTCCGGCTCGGGGGGTCCATCCAGAGCAGGGTCCCGGTGAACCCCGTGTGGCCGACCGAGCCTCGGGGAAAGAAGAGCCCCATGGGGCTGGAGAAGGGCGACGCCTCGTCCCAACCCAGCGCGCGGACGATGTCGCCCACCTCGGTCCGGCTCCACATCGCCCCGATCGTCGCCGCGCTGAGGACCTGCCCCGCGGGCCCCCTCCCGTCGCTCAAGAGCATCCGAATGAAACGCGCGAGGTCATCCGCCGTCGAGAAGAGCCCGGCATGGCCGGCGATGCCGCCCAGGAGCCTGGCGTTCCCGTCATGGACGGTGCCGCGGAGCATCCCGCTGTTCAGCGCCTCCGTCGGCGCCACGCGCGGAAGCATCCCGGAGCTCGGGCGGAAGGTCGTCTCCCACATGCCGAGGGGCAGAAAGAGATGCTTCGCCGCGAAGCGGTCCAGAGGCTGCCCGCTGACCCGGCGCACCAGTTCGCCGAGGACGATGAAGCCCGTGTCGCTGTAGCTGAACGACGTCCCGGGCCGGTACTGGAGCCCCGCCCTGGCCAGGATCTCCGCCGCTCGGGGGAATCCCTCCTTCATCGCGTCGAGGGATGGAAGAGCGGCGAATCCAGCGGTATGGGTGAGAGTGCGCCGGATCGTGAGATCCCGGAACGCGCGGCCGGAGAACTCCTTCAGATGCTTCCCGAGCGGGTCGTCGAGAGAGAGCTTCCCCTGCTCGGCCAGGAGGAGGACCGCCGGCATGGTCGCCACGACCTTGGTGAGCGACGCCACGTCGAAGATCGTGTCCTCCGTCATGAGCTCCTGGCGGGGAACGAGGCTCCGCGCGCCGAAGGCTTTCCGGTAGAGGACGCGCTCGCCCTGGCCCACGAGGACGACCGCCCCGGGAACTTCGTCGGCGCTGACGGCGGCCTGGACGGCCGCGTCCAGGCCGCGGAGATCCGGCTCGTGCCCCCGGGCGGCCTCGGCGCCGACCACGAGGGAAAGAGCGAGACTCACGGCTATCGCGTGCCGCGTCATGGCTCCATGATAACTTGACAGACTCCGCGCCCGCGCCTACATTCTGGCCACCCATGCAACGGGTCTTCCTCACCGGCGGCACCGGCTTCGTGGGCAGGGCCGTGGTCCACGCGCTCCAGGCCCACGGCTTCACCGCTCGCTGTCTCGTGCGGCCCGGCTCCGAGGCCGACCTCAAGGGATTCGAAGGAATCGAGCGCGTCCCGGGCGACGTGCTGACTCCGAAGGGCCTCGAGGCCTCGATGGAGGGGTGCGTCGCGCTGATCCATCTGGTCGGCATCATCCGCGAGCGGCCCCGCCGCGGCGTGACCTTCGAGCGGCTCCATTCGATCGCCACGGCCAACATGGTGAAGACCGCCGAGGCGGCCGAGGTGCCGCGCTTCATCCACATGAGCACCCTCGGCACGCGGCCCGACGCCCGGTCGCGCTATCACCAGACGAAGTGGGAGGCTGAGGAGACGGTGCGGGCCAGCCGGCTCCAGTGGACGATCTTCCGCCCCTCCATCATCTACGGCGTCGGCGACGGCTTCGTCTCGGTGCTCGCCCGCATGATCAGGTGGCTGCCGGCGGCGCCCGTCATCGGCGACGGGAAATACCGGCTCCAGCCCATCCCGGTGGGACAGGTGGCCGAGGGATTCGCGCGGGCGCTGGCATGCCCGGAAAGCAAGGGTCACATCTTCGAGGCGGGAGGGCCGCACTCCTACGCCTTCACGGAGATCCTCGACCTGATCGGCGCGGCGCTGGGGAAGAGCACGGTGCGTAAGATGTACCATCCTATCGGCCTCATGCGCCCTCTCGTCCGACTCCTGGAGCCCCTCCCCTTTTTCCCGCTCACCTCGGATCAGCTCATCATGCTCCAGGAGGACAACGTGTGCGACCCGGCGCCCTTCTTCCAGACCTTCGAGCTCACGCCGGTCGAGTTTCCGATCGGGCTCCAGCGGATGCTCGGGGAATGAGCACCCCGGGCGGGCTGGGCGAGCGCATCGAGGCCGCCCTCGAGGAGCGGCTCGAGGAGGCCGTGGAGTCGGTGTGCATGAACTTGCTGGTCCAGCTCCGCCGCGCTCACGGCCGCCCGGCGCCCGTGGCAGGGAACACCCGGGACAAGCAGGAGTACGCGAGGCTGGTGAGCGAGTGGCTGCTGCACCTGCGCGGGGCGCTGCTGGACGGACTCCCGCCGGCGGAGGTTCAAAAGGTCAGCCAGGCCGAGGAGGCCCGCGGCCGCCAGGAGGTCCCGAGACTGCTGGCGGGCCAGGTCGCCCTGGCACGCACCCTGCCTGACTACTGGCAACGCTTCGAAACGCTGGGCCGCGCGTTCACCCAGGCGCGAGTCACGATCCCACCGCGCCGCGCGCGCTGGTGGCCGTTCCGCTAAGCCGCCCGGGGCTCCGTCCGCTTCAGCTCCGCCAGCGCCCAGAGATCCTCCAGGTCCTTCAGGGCGCCCTCCCAGACCGCGTAGCGATCCAGCAGCTCGCGCCGGAGCGCCGCGAGCTGACCGTCCTTCTCGTCGATCCGACCCCGCAGGCCGGGGTGTTCGGCATTGAGGAACGCCAGGGTCCCTTCGCCGTAGGATCCGGCGATCCGCTCCAGGCAGCGCGACAACTCCTCTCCCAGCAACCGATCCAGCGGGTTCATCGGACACCTCCTAGGTAATACTCAACATCTGATGATCTTAAAAGTCAAGCCCAGGGTGAAGATTCCACTTGCGCGGGATGAAACATATGGTCTAAATTTGTAACACTTGATACAGCCATGGACGCTTGGCTCCTCCTGATCCTGAGCCTTCCACCCCAGCCCTCGAGCATCAGGGTGAGGGTCTGGCGGCGGCTCCAGGCGCAGGGCGCCGTCGCCCTCAAGAACTCCGTCTACCTCCTTCCCTTCACGCCCGAGAACTATGAGCGCTTCCAGTGGCTCACCCAGGAGGTCGCGAAGGGCGGGGGCGAGGCCACCCTCCTCAAGGTGGACCGGATTGAGAACATGAGGGCCGACGAGGTCATCCGCCTCTTCCACGACGCGCGGGATGACGACTACCGGCGGTTGGCAGAACGCTACCGGAAGCTCCTGCGCGACCTGGACCGGAAGGCGAAGGGCATGGTCGCCGCCCGTCGGACGGACGAGCTGGCCCGGCTCACGCGGGAGGCGGAGCGGCTGAGGGAGATCGATTTCTTCGACGCCCCCGGCTACCAGGAGGTCAAGCGGCTCAAGGAGACGCTCGACATGCGGCTTCACCCGCCGGGCGCGGCGACGACGACAGCCCATGCTGAAATCGCGACCGCGGTGCTCCAGGGCCGCCGATGGGTGACCCGCCCCCGGCCCCATGTGGACCGGATCGCCTCGGCCTGGCTGATCAAGCGCTTCATCGACCCGGAGGCCGAGTTCCTCTTCGCGCCGCCCGAAGGGTTTCCGGCCGACGCGATCCCCTTCGACGCCCTCGGCGCCGAGTTCGGCCACCAGGGAGAGGATTGCACCTTCGAGACGATCCTCAAACGCTGCGGTCTCCGCGACGGCCGGCTCGCGCAGCTGGGCGAGATCGTGCACGAGGTGGATCTGCGCGACCTGAAGTTCCCGCGGGACGAGGCGCGGGGCCTCGACCTGGTGATCCGCGGCCTCCTGGCGGCCCTGAAGGATGACCAGCAGGTCCTCGCCCACGGCCTGACCCTTTTCGACGGCCTCTACGCCACCATTGGGGAGCGCGCGTGAGCCGCGGGACGCGCCTCAGAGTGGGGACGGCGGCTGAGCTCCCCCCGGGAACGGCCAGGCGGCTCAGCGCCGGTGACCGGTGGATCGCCGTCTTCAACGCCGGCGGGACCGTCCTCGCCGTGGACGACCGCTGCCCGCACGAGGGGGGTCGCCTCTCCCTCGGGAGCGTCGAGGCTGGCGCCATCCGCTGCCCGGTGCATGGCGCCTGCTTCGACCTCCGCACCGGCCGGACCCTCGAGCCGCCGGCCGGGGAGCCGCTGACTCCCGCCCTGGAGCCCGGGATCCGCGTCTACCCGGTCAGGGTGATTGGCGATGAGCTATACGTGGACCTTTGACCGGGACGCCGCGGGGGGACCCCCCGAGGGGTTCCTCACCGTGCTCGGCACGTGGGCGGTCACGCCGGATGCCGCCGCGCCGTCCCAGCCCCACATGCTCGTGCAGACCGCCCGGTTCCGCACCGGGCTCCATTTCCCCCGCTGCCTGGTCACCGGGGTCCGGCTGGCCGATCTCGTGGCCGAGGTCGCGTTCCGGCCGCTGGCCGGCGACAACGACCAGGCCGGAGGTCTCATGTTCCGTGTCCAGGACCCCGACACCTACCACGTGTTCCGCGCCAACCTCCTGGACGACGTCGCCCTCTTCAAGTCCACGGGGAGGGGCCGACGCGCGCTGGGGCGGTTCCAGGCGCGCGCTGAGGGGTGGCAGCGCCTCAGGGTCGAGGCCCGGGGACCCCGCATCCGCTGTTACTGGAACGACCGGCCGGTCATCGAGGTGGAGGACCGAAGCTCCGCCGAAGGGGGGATCGGCCTCTGGACGATCTCCGATTCCGTGAGCGCCTTCGACGACCTCCGCGTCGAGCCGCTCTGAAGGAGCCCGCCATGAAGACGCTCAAGATCGACGACCACATCGAGTTTCACCCGAAGGCGTTCGTCCGGAAGCGCCTGATCGAGACGGACCACCTGAACTTCAACATGTACTGCATCGAGCCGGGACAGAAGAACCCGCTCCACCGCCATCCCATCACGGAGGAGGTCCTCTTCTTCGTCGAGGGGGAGGGGGAGTGCATCGTGGACCGGGAGATCACCAAGGTGACGCCGCGGACGGCGGTCTGGGTGCCGAAGGACGCGCCCCACGAGATCCTCAACACTGGCACCACGCGCATGATCGTCGTGCTCGTACAGGCGCCCACGCCCTGCGAGCACGTCTATGTGGAGCCGGTGGACGTCGCCCAGCTCACGCGAGTGTAGGATGACGCCGTTCCTGGCCCTGGTCCTGGCGGGATTCCTGACGCGCTTCGGCTACCAGATGGCCCGGAGCCCGGTCCTCCCCCGCTTCGCCCAGGACCTGGGCGCCGCGCCCGAGCTGATCGGCGTGATCGTCGCCGCCTCCACGGTGACGGGCGTCGTCATCAAGCTCCCCGCCGGCGCGCTTTCCGATGTCCTGGGACGGAAGCGCATGATGCTGGTCGGGTGCCTCTTCTTCGCCGTTCCCCCCTTCCTCTATCCCTTCGTCCACTCGCCCGGTGCCCTCCTGGCGCTCCGCTTCCTCCACGGCTTCGCGACGGCGATCTTTTCCCCCGTGGCCTCGGCCTTCGTGGCCGACCTCTCCCAGCGGGGGCGCGGCGAAAAGCTCGGCTGGTTCGCCGCGTCGGGAGACCTCGGCTCCACGCTGGGGCCCCTCCTCGGGGGCCTCCTCCTCTTCTACACCGCCAGCTACCCGGCCACGTACCTCGTCGTCGGCGTGCTGGGCCTCCTTCCACTCCTGATCGTCCTCCGCCTGCCCGACGAGGCCCCGCGCGCCACCGGCTCGACCCTCGGCCCGCGGTCGGCGCAGTTCTGGAGCGGTATCACCGAGGTTCTCAGAAGCCGCTCCGTGCTCGCCGCCTCCACGCTGGAAGCCGCGCTCTACGTGGGCTACGGCGCCTTCCTGGGCTTCTTTCCCACCTACGGCAGGGGGATCGGCCTCAACGACGCGGAGATCGCCCTCGTCATGGGCGCCCAGCTCGGGACGACCATGCTGGCCAAGCCGCTCTCCGGGCGCCTCTCCGACCGGCTGGGCCGGAAGCCGATGATCCTGGCCGGGCTCCTTCTCTCCGCGGCCACGCTTCCGATGATCCCGAGATTCGTCTCGCTCTGGTTCCTGTTTCCCGTCTCGGCGCTCTTCGGCCTGGGCGTGGCGGTCGTGACCCCATCCACCACGGCGCTGGTGGCGGATCTCGTGAGGGCCGGCCGGATGGGCTCGGCGATGGGGGTGTTCGGGACGATCTGGGACAGCGGAGAGGCGGCCGGCCCGATCCTGGCCGGCATCCTGATCGCCTCGCTCTCCTACCCCCCGGCCTTCGGCCTCATCGCGGTCTTCATGGCGGCGATGGCCCTCCTCTTCCTGGTGGCGGTGAAGGATCCGGCGCGGGCGGTCAACGGCGCAGGAACCGCGCCATCATCCAGTCCACGAAGCCCGGGGCGAGGGCGCTGAGGACGGCCAGGATGCGGGCGGGCGGGTACGGGTACACTTCCGGGCGCGGCCGCCGCGCACAGCGCACGATGGCCCGGGCCACCTGGTCCGCCGTCTGGACCGGGCCATGGCGGGGCGACTCGGCCTTCGTGATGGCGGCGGCGGGGAACTCGGGCTTCGTGACGATCGGATAGACGATGCTCACGTGGACGCCGGTCCCCCGGAGTTCCTGGCGCAGCGATTCGGAGAGTCCCACCAGGGCGAACTTGGTCGCATTGTACGCCGACCGCAGCGGGACTCCCCGGCGACCGGACACGGACGCGACGTTGATGATGTGGCCGGAGGCATGCTGGAGCATCCCCGGCAGGATAGCCTGGGTGAGGGTGAGGACGCCGACCAGGTTTACCTCCATGAGCGCCCGGAGCTCCTCCGGCGTGGTGGCCTCGAAGGGCGCCGAGATCCCCTGGCCTGCGTTGTTCACCAGGATGTCGATCCGCTTCCACTGGCCCAGCACCCGCTCGACCACGGTCCGCGCCGTTGCGGAGTCCGTCACGTCGGCGGGGCACACCAGCGCGTGGCCGGGCAGGTGGCGAATCTCGTCGGCGACCTCTTCGAGCCGGTCCTCCCGGCGCGCCAGGAGCGCCACGCGTACGCCCTCCCGCGCCAGCGCTTTGGCCGTGGCCGCCCCGATCCCGCTCGAGGCGCCCGTCACCAGCGCCACCTTGCCGACCAGCACAGACATGGTCAGCGCGCCATCCTCTCCCAGGCCAGGTCGAAGGCGTGGGAGTCGTACGGGTAGTGGGGGAAGTGCTCGAGGACTTTCACGCAGGACGGGCCAGCAGGAGGTAGTTGGCCCACGTCACCGGGCGGGTGTCGGACACCGCGAACCCGCCCTTTTCCAGAAGGGCGCGAGAGTCCTGCGGAGTCAGGCGGTGCTCGAGGGGAGGACCTGCTTCCGTCTCCACCTTCTCCCACTCCACAGCCGCCAGCCGGCCCCCGGCCTTGAGCACCCGGCGGACGTCGGCCAGAAGCGCGGCTGGATCCTCCAGCTCGTGAAGGAGGTGGCAGGCGAAGACCAAATCCACACACGACGGGGGAAGCGGGATCGAGCTCTCTTCCGAGCGTCTGACAGTGACGTTGGACAGCCCGGCGGCTTCGACCCGGCGCCGGCAGGCCTCCACCATCTCCTCGCGCAGGTCCACGGCGTAGACGTGGCCGGACGGACCGACAGCCCTGGCCAGCGGGACCGTGAACACTCCGGGCCCGCAGCCGGTGTCAAGCACCTGCTCTCCTGCCTTGACGTCGAGGAGGGCGATGACGCTCTCGACCGGCAGGAGGGCGAGGCGCTCCGGGCTCTCCAGTCGTGAAATCCTAGCCGGATCGAACTTGTGAGCCATCTCTCTTCAGCGCAACGCAATAAGTCAAGCCTGACCCCATTATCTCAGCGGAAGGCGCAGGGGGGAACGGGAGTGTTCCAGGCGGCCTGGGTGAGGTGGCGGCCGTGGGGGAAGAGGCGGAGCTGGTGGGCGGGGAGCCTCGGAGCCAGGCGCCGCCCGCGGAGGGCCAGAAAGTAGCCCGCGCGAACGGTGTCCACGCCGATGCGTCGCAGATCCTCCGGCCCCCGGAAGACGCTCCGCCGTCGCTCGCGGACCAGGGTCAAGGCCGCCTGCGGCCCGACGCCCGGCACCCGGAGCAGGAGCTCGTACGGCGCCCGGCCGACCTCCAGGGGGAACTGCTCGACGTGCCGGAGAGCCCATGCGGTCTTGGGATCGTAGTCCAGCGGCAGGTTGCCGCCGGCATCGAACGGGAGCTCCTCGAAGTCGAAGCCGTACTGGCGGAGGAGGTGCTCGGCCTGATAGAGCCTGAACTCGCGCGTGGCGGGTGTGGACGGCTCGCCTTCCATCGGCGTTCCCACGACCGGCTGGAAGGCGCTGAAGTGGGCGTGATGGAGGAGCCGCTGGCCTTCCAGCCGCGCCACGAGACCGAGGATCTCGCGATCCTTCTCCCCCCCGGGGCCGACGACGAACTGGGTCGTGGTCGATCCCCGGCGGGGGCCATCGCGGAGAAGACGCCCGGCCATCTCGAGCTTGGGCAGGAGATCGCCGCTGAAGTCCTTGTCTCGGGCGAGCCGCCGGACGTAGGAATCCCCCGGCCCCTCCAGGTTGATCGATACCCGGTTGGCCAGCCGCGCGGCCGCTTCGACCTGAGCCGCCTCGGCACCCGGCAGGAGTTTGACGTGGACGTATCCCCGGTATCCCTCCTTGCGCCGCAGGGTCTCGACCGCGGCGAGCATCCGGTCCATGGCGCGCACGGGCTTCCCCGGCACCCCCGAGGTGAGGAAGAGCCCCTGGGCGAGCCCCGCCCGGTGGGCCTCCATGAAGGTCGTCGCGACCTCTTCGGGCGCGAGGGCCGTGCGCCTCACCTTGCCGCCGCAGAAGGTGGGGCAGTAGCCGCAGGAGAGCGAGCAGGCGTTGGTTTGCATGACCCGCATGATGTTGGTGCAGCCCCCGCCGGGGAGCCGGACCCGCGTGATCCCCATGGGGTCCCCTGGCCGGTTCGGGCCCTTCGATACCCCGTGCTCCCGGTCGTCGGCGGCGGCCTCGGCGAGGATGGCCAGTCGCTGGTGGCGGTCCATAGCAGGTACCTCCCTGGTGCATTCATACTAGACAGGCGATAAGCATTTCAAGCGAAAAATTTTTCAGGTCCAAACACCTGGAATCTTTGACGAACAGGTTGGGCAGATCCCCCGGGTTGGGGTCAGGACGTCCCTGACAATCCTGTAGCCCATTCGCTCCACGAGCGCGCTCCTGCACGACGGACAGTAGGTGTTCTCGAACGGCCCCACCTGCCCCGGCAGGTTTCCCGCATAGACGTACCGCAGCCCCTCGGCGACGCCGATCTCGGCCGCGCGGATCAACGTGCTCGCGACCGTGTTCGGCGGGTCGGTCATCTTGTAGTCCTGGTGGAAGGCGGTGACGTGCCACGGGATATCCGGCGAGACCGATGCCAGGAACCGGGCGATGTCCCGGAGTTCCTCATTCGAATCGTTGAAGCCGGGGATCACGAGTGTGACGACTTCGAGCCAGAACCCTCGAGCGTGGATCATGCGGGTTCCCTCGAGGATCGTCTTGAGCACCCCGCCGAGCTGGCGGTAATGCTTGTCGTCGAAGGACTTCAGATCCACCTTGTACAGGTCCACGTGCGGCCGGATGTAGTCCAGCACCTCCGCGGTGGCGTTGCCGTTAGAGACGTACGAGCAGACGAGGCCGCGCGCCTTCCCTTCCTTGAAGACCTCCACCGCCCACTCGCTGGTGATCAGAGGCTCGTTGTACGTGGAGGTCAGCACGCGCGCACGATTGTGAACGGCGCGATTCACGATCTCCTGAGGCGTCACGCGCTGCGGCGGCACGCCCATCGCCGGATCGCGCAGCGCTTGCGAAGTCAACGCATTCTGGCAGTTATGGGTGCTGACAAACTGGGCAAGATAGGAATGATCTTGCTCCACTTCCAAGTTGAACACGAACCCCTTGTACGCATAGGTCTTGATACCGTGCACAGGGACATAGAAATAACGCTCGTCTTCCCGAAGCCACCGCCGTTTCGACGACTCTTCGAACCAATTCAGATAGAAGAGATTGGGGGCAAGGCGAACGATTCTCCCAAGAACCTTCCCTTCTCTGGGTTGCCGCTTCTGCCGAATGCGAGGGAACCGTCCTGTTTTCAAAGCGAGCCATGCGATCCCCACCGCCAATTCCCGCGAAACGGTCGCGGCTGACATCATGCCGCTCTTAGTCCAGTGGCCGTCACCCTCCACATATGCGTTCAAGAAAGCCTCTACGACAGGCCTGGGCGCAGAGAACAACTCCGCGGGGAGACGCTTATGCTTGGATCCCGTGCCACAAAGGCTCTCAAAGAACAGGGCCGCTGACGCCTTGCTGACAACAACAGCGAGCGTCGTCTGTCGCTTGGACAGATACGGCGCGACACCAAACACATTCGACACGAGCCCACAGATACGCCGAGCAAGTTCCCCCTCATGATGCCCCAAAGAAAACACGACTTCAGCGGAATGGACCCGCTTCTTGTGGTGGAGGATGCATCCCTCTGCCGCATAGTAGCCCAGAAGCGCCGCAAGGTTCTCGTCCAAGGGGATTCTTTCGGGAACTCCGGGGGTGTGCTCTTTTGAAAATCGAACCTTGCCCTGCTCGATCAGCACCTCGGCGGGCTTGTGAGATAAGTCCTTGAGATCCCACGCGCCTCTGCCGACCTTACTGCGGAGGTGCCGGACATGCGACGCCCCCTTGCCAAGACGGGATCCGATGTCTCTGGAAGACAGCCCGTTCTCCGAAAGCCGCAATACTTTTCGCAAGAACGCCGGACCGATTCGATGCCGATAGCGTATCTTTTTCGCGAGCGGCCGGAGGATCTCGGCCACGTCAAATGTGGCGGCTTTGGAGAAATCAAACTGCTTTGGAATGGCCAGATAGTGGCCCGTGGTGAGCTGCCCGGCCCGAAGGAATTGAGGGACAGCCGCGCCGCTCTCAAGCTCGGCCCTCGTTACCGCCAGGACTTCGTGGGATGGCGTCACACGGAGAGGGAGAAGATACGCTGGCTCCAGCTTCACCATGAGACCCGAGTACGGATGTCTGAAGAGCTGCCGAACCCCTCGGGACCGCCCAGTGTGACTGTAGACCTCCAAGCCAGGCATCACCCGGATCGAAGTCTCGTCCGTTTCGGCCGCCGGGGCCGCCGAATCGAAAAGCTGTTTGATTGGGACAGGACCCCTTGACGTCGCAATAATCGTCTGAGGGGCCGCGCAATAGGCACAGTGCAGGTCGCAACCGAGCATGCCGAAGGAGAGCGCGCGGGCGCCGGGGAAGGCGTGGAAGAACGGCTTCTTCTCGATCGGATCGACCTGGAGCGCCGCCACGTAGCCCGTGGGAACCATGAGCCGGCCGTCCTCGTTCCAGCGGACCTTGCAGATCCCCTTCTGGCCGGGGAGGATCAGGCAGCGGTGGCCGCACGCGTGGCAGCGAACGCGCCCTTCGGGAAGCCGCTCGTAGAGCTCGCCCTCGCGGGCCAGCCGGGAGAGGACCTGCTCCAGGGTGACCGCTACCGCCATCGTCCCCTTCAGTGTACTCCTGACCCTAGATGCCGAGCACGGCTTTCACGGCGTCCCGTGCGACGGAGATCAGGCGGTCCACCTGGCTCTCGGTCACGATAAGGGGCGGAGCGAAGAAGACGGATTCGCCGCGGATCCGGGTCACCACGCCGCGCTTGACCATCTCGGCCTGGACGCGCGGCCCCACCTTCTGGTCGCCGGGGAACGTCGCCTTGGTCCCCTTGTCCGCCACCAGCTCCACGGCGGCCAGGAGCCCCTTCCCGCCCCGGATGTCCCCCGCGTGCGGATGATCGGCAAAGGCCTGCTTCAACCCCTCGTGGAGGCGCGTTCCCATCTTCGCAGCGTTCTCCCAGAGGCGCTCGCGCTCCATGATCTCGATGTTCTTGAGCCCCACGGCGCAGCAGGTCGGATGCCCGGAGTAGGTATGGGCGTGCATCCATCGGCTCTCGGGCGGCACGGAATCCATGGCATCCTTGATCTCCCGCGAGATCATGATCCCGCCGAGCGGCAGGTAGCCGGAGCTGACGCCCTTGGCGAAGGCCATGATGTCGGGCTCGACGCCCCAATGGGTGAGGGCGAACCAGTGACCCGTGCGGCAGAAGCCCGTGATGACCTCGTCGGCGATGAAGAGGACCTGGTGCTTGGTGCAGATCTCGCGGATCCGCGGGAAATAGTCGTCCGGCGGCACGAAGACGCCGCCCCCGCCGACGATGGGCTCGGCGATGAAGGCCGCCACGGTGTCCGGCCCCTCGCGGAGGATCGCCTCCTCCAGTTCTCGGGCTGCGGCCTGACCGACCGTTTCGCCGGGCTTCGCTCCCTGGAAGCGGTACGCGTAGGGTGGCTGGATGTGGAGGAAGCCCGGCACACGCGGCTCGAACATCTTCCAGTACGGGGGGATCCCGGTGGCGCTCATCGCCTGGAGCGTCACGCCGTGGTAGCCCTCGCGCCGCGCGATGATCTTCACCTTGTCGGGCTTGGCCCGAGCCTTCCAATAGAAGCGCGCCGTCTTGAAGGCCGCCTCGTTGGACTCCGCCCCGCCGCAGGTGAAAAAGACCGCCTGCATGTTCTTGTAGGCCAGGCGGACCAGCCGGTCGGCCAGCATGATGGCCGGGATATTGGACATCCCCGCGTACGTGGAATAGTAGGCGAGCTCCTTCATCTGGGCTTCGGCGGCCTGGGCCAGCTCCGCCCGGCCGTGCCCCACGTTCGTGTTCCAGAGCCCGGAGAGCCCATCGAGATACTCGCGCCCCTGCACGTCGGTGATGACCGCGCCCCGCCCCTTCACGAAGATCAGGGGCTCGGAGTGGTCCATGGGATGGTGGAGCGAATGAATCAGGTGCTCGTGGTCGGCCTTGATCAGCTCGGCAGGGCTTTGCGCGGCCATCAGTCTGTCTCCCTTGTTGTCACGTGACGGCGGTAATCGCCATGGGGAATCGGCACGGCCCCGTTGAGGGAACCGCCGAACCAGTAGGTCCACGCCTGCACCTGCCGCCCGTCGTCGAGGCGCACCGGGGTCAGGCGGCGGGGAAACGCGGCCCCCTCCGCCAAGTCCACCGCCGTCAGGAGGGCCGTCGACGGGAGCCGGTAGACCTCGCCGCGAATCGTCCCCCCCTCGCCGGGCAGGGCGCCGGGATAACCTCCCAGATCCACCAGGCGACCGCCGATGCTGCCGGCCGCCACGAACGCCGCCCGCCCCTCGATCAGATGGTGGAGAGGAAGCCCTCGCATCAGCGTGCCATAGGCGAACAGGAGGCGAGATTCGGAGGAGCGGCCCGACGGGGAACGCCCCCTCATGAGGCGGGCCGTTGGTCCTTGGGCTCCTCACGGGAGCGGGCCGCCCGGCTCCCTCAGGTCGGGACGCCGAAGCGCGGGAGGATGAAGTGCCGGAGCGCCACGAACCCCGCGACGATGCCGGCGACGATCAGGAGATCGCTCCACGTCATGCGGGGGCCCCGCCGCCGTTGGCGGCCCGCAGCACGGCGCTCAGAAAATCCCGCTCGGGAAGGGCGCCCTCGAACTGCACCCGGTCATTGATCACCACTTTGGGCACCGCCATCACCCGGTACTGCTGGCTCCATTCGGGAAACTCGTTCGCCTCGATGCAGTCGGCGCGGACCTGGTCCGAAGCCACCGCCATGTGCTGAGCCAGGCGCACGGCCCGGGGACAGTAGGGTCAGGTGGGCGTCGTGAAGACCTTGATGTGGACCGGCGACGTGAGGCCTCCGAGCGCCGCGCGCGTCTCCTCGGAGAGGGCCGGCGTGCCGGTGGAAGCCACCACCATGGCGTCGATGAGGTTGGTGAACTCGTAGCCCGCCGGGATGCCGAAAAAGCGGAGGCCGTAGTCCTTGGCCCCCTCGACCACCACGGCGGGGACCCGGTCCACGCCGTAGGCCTCGGCCTTCTCCCGGTCGAGGATCAGGTTCAGTATCTCCACCGAAGCCTTGTCGGTCAGCTCGACGACCTCCTTCATGAGCCACTCGGTCTGCTGGCAGGTCTCGGAGCCGAGCTCCTGGGAGAACACGATGACCTTCACCGGGCCGGTGAGCTTCTCGAACTCCCTCTTGACCGCCTCGCGGTCTCTATCCATGAGAATTGGCATGACGCCTCATTATACCTTCGGTGCGCTCATTTTTCGACGGGAAGATCGTCGCGGTTCCCCCACTCCACCCAGGAGCGGTCGTACCCCACCAGGTTCGGGTAGCCCAGCAGGCGGAGAACGAAGTACGTATGAGCCGCGCGGTGGTGGGTCTGGCAGTAGGTGACGACAGTCTTATCCGGCGTCGCGCCGCTCGCCACGTACATCGCGCGGAGCTCGTCCAGCGGCTTGAAGGTCCAGTCCGGCCTGAGGTTCCGCCTCCAGTCGATGTTCACCGCGCCGGGAATGTGCCCGCCCCGCTTGGCGAACACATCCTTGCCCTGGTACTCGGCGGGAGTACGTGCATCCACGAGCGCTACCCTGGGATCCTTCAGGCGATCCCGGACCCACTCCGCGCTCCCGACGCGCTCGGGATGGATGGCGGGCTTGTAGGTCGTCGAGGCGATCTTCGGAATCTCCTTGCTGAGCGCGAAACCGGTGCGCTTCCACGCCTGGATCCCTCCGTTCAGGATCGCCGCCTTCCGATGGCCGAAGACGTCCAGCGTGAAGAAGAGCCGGGAGGCGTGGAGACCACCCGCGTCATCGTAGATCACCACCTGCGTCTCGGGAGTAAGGCCCAGGCTCCCCAGGAGCTTCACGCCTTCCTCGGCGTTCGGCAGCCGGAATCCCCCCGCGGGCACCCCGATCCGCGAGTCGTCGACGTGAAGATAGACCGCCCCGGGAATGTGCCCCTTCCGATAGTCCCCGGGCTCGGTGACCATGTCCACGATCCGGACCTGTCGGTCGCCCAGGCGAGCGTTGAGCCAGGCGGTATCCACCAGGAGCACGCTCTGCTGGGCCCCGACCGGCGGGGCGCCGAGGAGCAGGGCGACCAAACCCACCGCCAGTCCCCACCACGTGCTCTTCATCGCCATTCTCCTGCCCCTTTAGATGATACGCCGGCCGGAAAGGCTGCGCTGCGGATCAGCGCCCCGAGAAGCGCGGCGGCCGCTTCTCGACGAAGGCCCGCACCGCCTCGCGGTGGTCCTCCGTGGCGAAGGTCCTGGCTTCGAGCGCCAGCGACGCTTCGAGGACGAGGTTGGCCGCGGCCTTCAGCAGCTTGTTGACCGAGACCTTCGTCCACTTGATCGCGAGGATCGGCCCGTCGGCCAGGCGGTGGGTGACCGCGTTCAGCTTCTCGGGGCGGTTGAGCGTGAGGAGCAGCACGTTGCCGTCCCGCTTGGCCTCGATCGTCCGATAGGCGGAGTAGTCCATGGCGTCTATCCTCGCAGCGCCTTCTTGAGGCGGTCCAGCTCTCCCATGTCCCAGTTCACTTGCGTCTGTCCCCTGAGCCGCGGTGCCAGCTCTTCCAGGATCAGCGCCAGGTCACCGACCGCTTCCACAAGCGGCGTGAAAGGAAGGCCGGATTGCGGCGTCCGGGAGAGGCACACGATCAGCGCCGAATACGGCCAGCGGCGCGGATTCACTTCGGCCGGATCCAGGCCGAATGCGACGATCAGGTCGGCCAGGCCGAGCACCGCGTCGTCCGCGTCGCCGCCCGCGAGGATTCCAAGGGCGAGAGGGTGAGCCTCCGGGAGGGCTTCCTTGGCCTGGGAGGTGGTGAGGACCGGCGCCGGCAGCGCCTCGGCCAAGGCGCGAAGCCAGCCGGAATCCCCGGGGCGGCATTGAAGGCCGGCGATGACGACAGGATGTGACGCGGCCCGGATGAGCTCCGCGGCGCGGTCCAAGGCCCGCGGATCCGGCGGCGGCAGTGAGGCGGACATCACGGAGCGCGAAGCGGCAGGTGGACCGTCGCAGTTCCAGGCGTGGCAATCCCCTCGCGGGGGTTCTCGGCCCAGATCTCCAGGTCCACCGCGCCCTTGCCATCCTGACGATACTTCTTCGTGACCTTACCGCGGACGTGCATCGTGTCACCCACCAGGTGGTAACGGCGCATCTGGAAGCCGAGCCGCTTGACGAACCCCTCGGCGCCCGCCCAGTCGGTGAGGAGGCGGCAGAGCGCCGCTCGCGTGAAGGCCGTGTTGACGAAGATGTCGGGGTGCCCGCCCGAGCGCGCGAAGTCGCGATCGTGGTGGATCGGGTAGAAATCCTGGGTGCCTGACACCTGCTGGACCATCCGCGTCATGGTGAGCTCGAGGGCGAAGCCCGGGAGCGCCTCGCCTTCCTTCACATCCTCCCAGTAGCGCTGGCTCACCGGATCACCTCGTTCGCGACAACCTTGACGGCCGACCGGGCGCCCCGTATGATGTTACCCAGTAATACAATTGCCATGCGCACGACCAGACCGATCACGATCTCTTTGCCGGCCGACCTCCTTCGAGAAGCCGAACGCATGGCGAAGGAAGACGCCCGCAGCCGGAGCGAGCTCGTCCGGGACGCCCTCCGACAGTATCTCGCCTCCCGGCGCTGGCAGCGGCTGCGGCGGTGGGGGGCCGAGACCGCCAGGCGCCTCGGGCTCAAGACCGAGGACGATCTCCAGCGGCTGCTGGAGCGATTCCGAGGCGGACGGCGGAAGACTCGGGGGTGATCCGGGTCGTAGCCGACACAAACGTCTATGTGTCGGCGATCCTCTTCGGCGGCAACTGCGAGGCCATCCTGGCCCTGGGTCGAGCGGGCGTCGTCGATCTGTTCTATTCCGCGGCGATCCGGGCCGAGCTCCGGTCGGTCCTCACCGACACCTTCGGCTGGAGCACGTCCCAGGTTCAGGAAGCCCTTACCGAAATTGCCGCGCTCGCGACACTGATCAGGCCGCGCGTCAGGCTGTCCGGCGTCCTTCGCTACGATCCGGACCACCGAATCCTCGAGTGCGCACTCAGCGCCGACGCAGACTTCCTGGTGACAGGCGATGAGAAACACCTTCAGCCTCTTA
>JACPSW010000141.1 GCA_016193045.1 Candidatus Rokuibacteriota bacterium
CAGGTCGTAACCCACCGCCGCGACGATGGAGCCCACCTCCCGCTCCACGCGCCGCATCTCGGGCATCGCGAAGTCGATGCACTTGGGGCCGCAGGCCTGGACGCAGCGCTGGCACGGCAGGTAGTTCGGGGGATCGTTGAGGCAGCTCTGGATGTCCACCACGTACGGGCCGGGGACCGCCTGCGGGATCGGCGTGTAGATGGCCTTCCGCGAGCCCATGGCGGCGTCGAACTCGTTGGGGAGGGCCACGGGGCAAGCGGCCACGCACTCCCCGCAGCGGGTGCATTCGTCGGTGACGAAGCGCGCGCGCTGCCGGATGCCGACACTGAAGCGGCCCGCCTCGCCCGAGACGGACTCCACCTCGGCGAGGGAGAGGATCTCGATGCCGGGGTGTTGCCCCACCTCTGACATCTTGGGCGCCTCGATGCAGATCGAGCAGTCCAGGGTGGGGAAATTCTTGTCGAGGACCGCCATCTTCCCGCCGATCGAGGGAGCCCGCTCCACCAGGACGACCCTGGCCCCGGACTCGGCCAGGTCCAGCGAGGCCTGGATCCCCGCGATGCCGCCGCCAATGACGAGAACGCTGTCGCTCATCGGCCGCTCGCCCTCACAGCCCCCTCACCTTTCTCCTCTCCCCCGGTGGGGGAGAGGACGGGTGAAGATTCTCCCTCGCCCCCTCGGGGGGAGAGGGCAGGGTGAGGGGGAATCTCCTCAGCTCCGTGCTCATAGCCGGCGGCGAAGGCCCGGAGGTTCAGGTCGAGGAGGCGGGGCGCGAGGCTCGACCGGAGGGCGGCCTCGACCGCCTCCCGCCGCACCAGGCCGCTGACCGCCGTGAAAAAGCCCAGCATCACCACGTTGGCGACGATTTTTTTCCCGAGGCCCTCGGCCAGCCGGGTGGCCGGGACCGCCCGGTACGCCCCCTCATCAGCCGACGGCTTCACGAGATCGGAATCGATGACCAGGAGCCCGCCGGGGGCCATCTCGGGGCGGTAGCGGTCGTAGGCCTCCTGGAACATCGCCACCAGGAAGTCGGGGCGCGAGACCAGCGGATAGTCCACCGGGCCGTCGGAGATCACGAGGTCGGCGCTGGAGGCGCCGCCCCGGGCCTCCGGGCCGTAGGACTGGGTGAAGACGGCCTCGCGGCCGTCGTAGAGCGCCGCGGCCTTCCCCAGGAGTTGGCCCGCGAGCACGATCCCCTGCCCGCCGTATCCCGCCAACCGGACCTCCTGCCGTCCCGACATCACTGCCCCTCCTGGCTCTTCCCGACAGCATTGTTCTCGGGAGCCGGGCGCATCATCGCGAGCGGGTCGAAGACGGGCCGCTCGATGTCCACGAAGTTGCCGAGGGTGATGGGGTGGTCCTTCTCCCTCAGATCGATGCCGAGCGACTCGAGCGGCGCCCCGGGATCCACCACGCAGCGCTCCCGGTAGAGGGTCATCTCCTCCATCGCGTCCCCGATGTCGTTGGGGCGGCCGAACCCCACGGGGCACGGCGCCAGCACCTCGATGAACGTGAAGCCGCGCTTCTTCATCGCGCGCAGCATCGCCTGCTTGAGCTGGCGCAGGTGGAGCGACGTCCACCGGGCTACAAATACGGCGCCGGTCGCGGCAGCCAGGTGGGGGAGGTTGAAGGGCTGCTCGTAGTTGCCGAAGGGTGCGGTGGTCGCCCGCGCTCCCATGGGCGTCGTGGGGCCCACCTGGCCGCCCGTCATCCCGTAGTTGAAGTTGTTGATGCAGATCACGTTGAGGTCCACGTTCCGCCGGGCCGCGTGGATGAAGTGGTTGCCGCCGATGGCGAAGAGGTCCCCGTCCCCGCTGAAGACCGTCACCTGGAGCTCGGGCTTGACCAGGGCCACGGCCGTGGCGAAGGGGATCGCCCGGCCGTGGGTCGTGTGGTAGGAGTCCATGTTCAGGTAGCCGGGGACGCGCCCGGTACAACCGATGCCCGAAACACAGACGTGACGGGCCAGCGGGATCCCCGACTCCACCATGGCCTGGGCGAAGGCGTGCATGGCCGGCCCGATCCCGCACCCGGGGCACCAGATGTGCGGCAGACGGTCGGCCCGGAAGAGGGAATCGCTCGGGTGGCGCTCGGCGATGAGTGTGGACATGGTCAGCCCGCGACCTCCCGGATCGCCTCGAGGATCGGCTCGGGCGGCATCATCGCGCCGCGGGCGTGGTTGGCGCCGAGCACCGGCAGGCTCGTGAAGCGCTCCACCTCGCGCGAGAGCTGGCCCAGGTTCAGCTCAGGGACGACGAAGGCCCGGACGCGCTCGGCGAGCTTCTTGACCCGCTCTCCCGGGAAGGGCCAGAGGGTGATCGGCCGGAGCAGCCCGGCGGCGATCCCCTCCTCCCGGGCCAGTCCGACGGCGCGGCGCGCCGACCGGGCCGTGGAGCCATACGCGATGATCACGAC
>JACPSW010000010.1 GCA_016193045.1 Candidatus Rokuibacteriota bacterium
TTTCGTCCCGGCCGACCTTTCCGATCCGGAGACCGTAGGTCCAGAGCAGCGTCCCGTCGAAGCTCTGCATGTGGTCCGCGAGCCACTTGACCTTGAAGCCGGCCGGTCGAGTCCCCAGCACTTCGTTCGTGGCGGAGTCGATGATGGTCACGTCGTCGGAGCCCATGTTGAACACGAAGAGGTAGGGCCCCCCGGACTGTCCGCCGGCCAGGAAGGGAGAGAGCAGAAGTCCCGCCAGCAGGAGGAGAAACAGGAGCGAAAGCGAGCTTTTCTTCACAGCACTCATCCTCAGGGACAGCTACGGCCTGATGTAGGCGTAGCCCTTTTCCTGGAGCTCCATCACCCGGACCACCCCGCTGGGAGTCGTCCCCACCCCTTCAGCAAGCTCCTCGACCTTGATACTTCGTCTCTGCATGGTGATCTCACAGGCCGCGAAGGACAGCCCTCCGGTAAGGAGTCGGTCGAGCTTCCCCTTCACCTCTGGGTCCATCGTCTTCCGGAGAAAGGGGGTAAGGCCAGGTCCGTGCGCCACCAGAACCAGATCCTCGATGTTCTTCCAGCCGACGACGTCGATATGGTTCTGAATGTTCGTGAGGACCGCACTCGCTTTCTTGGGGTCCGCCTCGTTAAAGTGATAGAAGATCTTGTGCTTCTTCGGATTGTCGCCTTTGTGCGAGGCTTCCCCAATCGAGGGCTCCGCCGCGAGCGCGCTCGCCACGATTCCTGCCGCCACCAACCATCCCATCCACCGTCCGCGCATGTGGCTCCTCCTTCTCTCAGTCTGTCGCCACCATTTCGAGAATCGCCAGGACGTCCGCTTCCACCTGGCGTGCCAGCCGCTCGACCTCCGGGGACCGGAACAGACGCGAGAGGAACGTGGGACGCATAGTAACGATGATGACGTCGGGGCTCCCCTTTTGCGCGAAGACGGCGACGCGGCAGGGCATGAACGCCCCCACGTAGGGGTGCGCCCGGAGGGCCTCGTCCGCCAGGGTCAGGCTGCAGAACGAAAGGATCTTGTAGTGGTCAAAGTCGAACGGCTTCCCCAGGTCGGCCGCGCGGCGCCGGAGGGTGTCGTCGAGGTGGTTGATCCCCGCGACGAAGTAGTTCCGCCGCGCGATCGCCGTCTGGAGCGCGGCGAGCACGTCCTGGAGGGACCCTTTGACCGTGAGGACCAGGAGCTCTTCCGTGCGCTCGACGCTCGGGCGCTCGCCGGCCTCCCCGGTCTCCCGCGCAAGCAGAAGCAGTGCGGGAACGAGAACCGCCACCGCGTAGACCGACCGCCTCAAAGCTCCTACGATCCGTGAGCGCTGGGGCGTCATTTCCCCTTGGCCTCCTCCAAAACGGCGGCGAAGATTTCGTCGATGATCCGCTCGAACCCGCGGGCGGCGGCCAGCGCGTCCGGGCCGGGACGGTGGTCGGGCAGGGACCCGATGATCCAGCTCTGGCGGCTCGACACCAGGGCCGTGCGCGCCCTGTCCACCTCGTAGATCAGGACGCTGCAGAACTGGAACGCCCCGTAGTCGGGCGAATCGGCGTAGATCCGGATCCCCAGCTCCAGGTTGCAGAACTGGTAGATCTTGAATTTCCGGAAGGTGCCGCCGCGGTTCTCCATCCCCTTCCGGATGTCCAGGACGTTGACCAGGTTCAGGTTCTGGCGCTGGGCCTCGGAGGTCAGGATCAGCTCCGCCTCCTCGAAGGGGAGGCCGACGACGATCTTCTTGACGGGGGGCTGCTCGGCGGCCCACGCGCCGCCGGCGAGGAGGGCCACGCCCAGGAGCGCGGGGAGCAGGCGCGCGATCACAGGACCTTCACGCGCGGGCGGGGATCGAGTTTGACCCGCTTGACGGCGCGGAGATGGTCGGCCACCACGTCGAAGGCCGGGACCATCCACGTCCCTGACGGCCGCCCAGCCCGTCGCCTTGTATCGCTTCGCCGGGGCCAGCGGCTTCCCGCCGACGCGGATGTCGGAGATCCGCTTCCCCTGGCTCTTCTGGATGTCGATGGCGTACGTGAGCCCCCCGACCCGGACCATGTCGCCCCCCTGGCGATAGTAGGGATTCCGGTTGAAGAGGTTGTCGGCCACGTCCTCCATGATCGTCTTGATCTCTTCCCCCGTCATCTCGCGGACCCACGCGTTGGGATAGGTGAGGCTCGTGTGGCTGTAGACATCCTCCAGGCTGATCGACTGGCCCGGCACGATGGTCACGCCCCACCGGAAGCCCGGGGAGAAGGCCACCTGGGCGTCGGCCTTCTTCAGGAGGGCGTCGAGGATGATCTCGTCGAAGGAGCCGTTGAAGTTCCCCCGGCGGTAGAGGAGCGTGTCCGACACCGCGAGGGTCTCGCCGAGCCTGGCCTCGTGGGGCCCACGGATCGTCCGGATCAGGGCCGCCATCTCGGGATCCTCGGGGAGGTGCTTGGACAGGACCGGGATCAGCTTGTAGCGGTAGCCGGCCACCCGGCCAGCCCGCACGTCCAGGTCCAGCCGGCTCAGGAACTTCCCGTGGGCCCCGGAATTGATCACGAGGGTCTTCCCGACAAGGATCGGCTTGGGGACCGCGTCGTGGGTGTGGCCGCCGAGGATGACGTCGAGGCCGCGGACCCGCGAGGCGAGCTTCAGATCCACCGAGACGCCGTTGTGGCTCAGGAGGACCACGAGGTCCACCTGCCTGGCGCCGCGCAGCTCGTCCGCCAGCCGCTGGACCTGCTCCTCCCGGATCCCGAACGTGAGGTTGGGCACGAAGCGGAGAGGGTGGGACACGGGGACGTAGGGGAAGGCCTGGCCGATCACGCCGACCCTGGCTCCCCCCAGCTCGCGGATCGCGTAGGGATGGAAGACCGGGTCGCCCGGAGGCCCCCACGAGATGTCCGAGACGTTGTGGGCGACGAAGTCGCCCTTGAACAGGCCTCGGGTCTCCCGGTCGCCGAACAGCTCCTTCACCCGCTCGATGCCGTAGACAAATTCCCAGTGGGGCGTGAAGACGTCCACGCCGAGCTGGTTCTGCGCCAGGACCATGTCCTCGCCCCGGCTCCAGAGGGAGGTCGCCGACCCCTGGCAGGTATCGCCCCCGTCCAGGAGGAGGGTCCTGCCCGGCCGCTCCTGGCGAAAGCGCTTCACGAGGGTCGCCAGGTGGGCGTAGCCTCCCATCTTGCCGTACCGGGCCGCCAGCGCCGGGAAATCCAGGTGGGTGTAGGCGTAGGCCTCGGCGGAGCCCCGCGTCAGGCCGTAGGCGCGGAGGAACGCCTCGCCGGTCACGTAGGGGGGGTTCCCCGCTTCGGCGCCATAGCCCAGCAGGGTGTCGGGCTCGCGGTAGTAGACGGGGAGGAGCGTCGCGTGCGGATCGGTCATGTGGAGGAGGGTCACATTGCCGAGGGGCTGGAACTCCAGGAGCCGCTCGGGCGTGAGGGCGGCGGCGAGCGCGCGGGGGGCCAGCCCGACGCCGCCAGCGATCGTCACCAGCCTGAGAAAATCCCTGCGCGTGACTTCCATCTCGTTAAGTCAATTACTCAGGCCTGACCCCTAGTGGCGGATGCCGGGGACGCTCATCTCCTTACCGTTGTCGAAGGACGTGAGATAGAGCTCCAGCTCGGTGTACTCGACAGCATCGGCCGCCAGCATGTTCATGCCGAGCGGCAGCATGCACCACTGCATCCGCCGGCGCATGTCCCACACCACCTGGAAGTTGGTCCGCCAGGTGGGGAAATGCCGGGTCAGCCCCGCTTCGGCATTCCCGAGCAGGCGGCCGCCGAGGAACTTTTCGGCGCCCTGGCCCGCACCCTTGACGTGGCAGTCG
>JACPSW010000136.1 GCA_016193045.1 Candidatus Rokuibacteriota bacterium
CTCGCGGGTTCGGCGATCCGCTCGACGTACTCGATCGCGGACTCGGCCAGGGGCGAGCCGTCCAGCGGAACGAGGATCTTGCGGAAGATTGCGGGTTTCCTCACGCGGGTAGCCATCCGATCACTCCTTTCTCTAGCGCGCATTATTCACGAAACGCGATGGCACGACCGGGTGGGTGGCGCAGGGTGCGGTCCCCGCGGGGCCGCGCGCAGTGGGCCCCCCTCGTCCCGTCCGCCGCGCGGAGCGCGGCGTTCGGGCGAGTGGGTGATGGAGCCCGGACCCGCGGGGGCTGTGCCCTGCGACAGGACCCGCCCGCCGCAGGCGACGATCGTTGGTGAATAATCCAAGCTAGACTCCCAGCTCGGCGCGGGTGCGGACGTAGTGCAGGATGTGCTCGCGGCTGAGCAGGCCGACCAGCTGGTCTCCGGCGAGGACCGGCAGCTGGGCCACGTTGGCGTCGTCCATCTTCGCGAGCGCTGCGACGAGATCCTCCTGGGGGCCGACCGCGGCCAGCCGGTCGGGGCGCGTCATGACCTCGTCCACCCTCACCTGCCCCCAGCGCTCCCGCGGGACCGCTTTCACCTCGTGCAGGGTCAGGAGCCCCCTCAGGTGGCCGTCGTCGGCCACGAGGAAGCAGCGGCGTCCCCTGGCGAGCACCTCCTCGTGAACCAGGCGGTCCAGCCGCAGATCCCCCGCCACGCGCGGGCAGTCCCGCGTCATCGCGTCGGCCACCGTGACGCCGCGCAGGAGCTCGCGCAGGCTCGCCTGGGCGTGGCTGGCCGCCGCGGCGTTCTGGAGGAACCAGCCGATGAAGGCCAGCCATACCCCCTCGCCGATGTTCCCCCGGAGCGCGAGGAGCACGCCCAGCCCGATGAAGCCGAAGGCCAGCATCTGGCCGGTCAGAGAGGCCGCCTGCGAGGCCCGATAGAAGCTTCCCGTCCACCGCCAGACCAGGGCGCGGAAGACGCGACCGCCGTCCAGCGGGAATCCCGGGATCAGATTGAAGAGCGCCAGCGTGAGGTTGATCCGCGCCAGCCAGATCATCGGCGCGGCGAGGAACGCGATGTCCCGGGTGACCAGCCAGGCCCCCCCGAAGAGGCCCGCCAGCCCCAGGCTCGTCAAGGGCCCGGCGATGGCGATCCTGAACTCGACCCCTGCCGACGCCGGCTCGCGCCCGATCTGGGCGATGCCTCCGAAGATGAAGAGGGTGATGCTGCGGATCGGGATGGCGTTCCGGAGCGCGACCCACGAGTGCCCCAGCTCATGTACGACCACCGAGCCGAAGAAGAGGAGGCTCGCGGCGGCGCCGACGAGCACGTACGTGGCGGGCGTCCACCCCGGGTACTGCTCGGGGAAGTACCCCCCCGCCAGCGACCAGCTGATGAGCCCGAAGACGAAGAACCAGCTGTAGTGGAGGCCGATCGGAATCCCCCAGACGCGCCCGATCGTCAGGCTGCCCTGCATGGCTCGATCTCCCTCGGAAACCGCGGGCTCACCCGCGCCCGGGGGTTCCCAGCCCGGGCGGGCGGCCGGCCCGCTCGTCCTTGAGCTTGCGCTCGAGCGCCTCGCCGCGGATGCGGGTCCGGCAGGGCTCGCAGATGAGATCCGGGGACGGGCCGGCGCAGACGATGCAGCGCGTGGTGACTTCGGCGACCTCGGGAGACGCGGCCTCGGCGAGCGCTGGGCGGCCTGGCACGGTGAGCACCAGGCAGGGCGCCCGGCGCACGACCGCCTCGGCCACGCTGCCGAGGAGGACATGGGAGACCCCGGTGCGGCCGTGCGTGCCGACGACGATCAGGTCGATGCCGTGGCGGCGCGCGTACGCCGCGATCTGCCGCGCCGCCAGGCCGGAGGCGACCTCCGACACCACGGACAGGCCGGGTCCCAGGTCCTCCACGACGGCGCGCAGCGCCTTGGGCGCGGGCGTCGGATCGGTCACGGGGGGGACGACGTGGAGGACGTGCAGGCGCGCGCCGAGCTGCCGCGCGAGGTCCGCGGCCGCCCGGCCGGCCACGGCCGAGGCCTCGGAGAAATCGGTGGGAAAAAGGATCTGCCGGATGCTGAACTTGGCCAGCATGTGATACTCCTCAGAGGTATTTCTTGAACCAGCCGACGGTGAGGGCGCCGGCCTGCCGCAGGGCCGTCGGCTCTTCGAAGAGGTGGTCGCCCGCCGGCACGACCTCCAGCCGCCGCGGCCCGCCCAGGCGCGGGAGCAGCGCCTCGTTGACGGCGCGGATGGGAGCGTCGCGCTCCCCCACGATGAGGAGCGTCGGGACCTTCACCTGCGGCGTGGCGCCTTCGGCGCCCTCCGGATTCGCCGACCGGAGCACCAGGGCGCGGATCCGCGCGTCCTCCGCCGCCCTGAGCAGCGCGACGGCCGCGCCGGAACTGGCCCCGACCACCCCCAGGCGGCTCCCGTCCACTTCGCCGAGGGCTTCCAGCAGATTCAGCGCCGCGCCCAGGTCATCGACCTGCTGCGCCGGGATGCTCTCGTCGAGGGTGCCCCCGCTGTCGCCGTGGCCCGTGAAGTCGAAGAGAAAGGCGGCGAACCCTTCCGCTCTGAGCGCCTCGGCCACGGCCCGATTCCGGGGGCTGTCCTTCCCGCTGCCCCAGCCGTGGGCGAAGACCACGGCCGGATGCGGCCCGCCCGAGGCGGGGGCGAGCAGCAGGCCGGCCAGCTCGCGCCCCCTGGAATTCCTGAACGCCACGCGGAGCCCCGGCTCGGGAGGGGCCGCGGGCGTGACGAGTTGCTGCGCGCGGGCGAGCATCGCGACGACGTCCTCGTCGGTCACCGGCGAGAAATCGTCGTAGTACGTCCCGACGGCGGTGAACGCCTCATCCACGATGAGGCTCAGGAAGCGATCGGCGGCGCGGCGGAAGCGCTCGGCCGCCTCCATCGCGGCGCACGGCACCGCCACGGTGATCTCCCGGGCCCCGTGGCGCCGGGCGTATTCCAGCGCCGCGCGCATCGTGAGGCCGGTCGCGAGGCCGTCGTCCACGAGCACCACCGCCGCGCCGGGCAGGTGGTGCGACAGCGGGGGAACGCGGTACAGCGTCATCCGGCGCTGGATCTCCGCCCAGACGCGGGCCTTCGCCTTCTCGACGTCGTCCGGCCCCAGCCCGAGGCCCGCGACCGACTCGGGCTCCAGGACCATCCGGCCGTCCTCGTCCAGGGCCCCGAACGCGAACTCGGGGGCGAACGGAGCGGTGAGCTTCCGGGCGTACGCGACCGTCAGCGGCGCCCGGAGCCGCACGACGATCGGAAGCGCCACGGCCACGCCGCCGCGCGGGATGGCCGCCACCACGCACGGCCCCGCGATCAGGGGCGCCAGCTCCCCCGCCAGCGCCCCTCCCGCCTCGGCGCGATCCCGGAAGACCATAGAAATCACCTACCTGGGGCGGGCACCCGGGCTGTCGCCACGCCCGCCCCCGCCGGATTCTTGCGCTCCCTCACATCCCATGGCCAATCTCCGCTTGGGCCATCGCGACGCGGCCATCATATCCCGCGCGACACACACGGTCACCAGAGGAACCCCTGCTGGTCCACGCCGGTGTCGGGGAACTCTCTCGCCAGGGCGAGGAGCAGGTCGCGCTCGGTGAGGATCCCGACCAGCTTGCCGTCCTCGACCACCGGGAGGCTCCCGATGCGCCGCTCGAACATGACCACCGCGGCGCGCGCGATCGTCGCCTCCGGATCGGTGGTGACGACGACCCAGGTCATGGCGTGCTTCACGCGGAGATCCTCCAGCGCCTGCCCGATCCCCCGGAGGCGGCGCTGGGCCCCGAGCGACAGGTGCTCGGCGAGGGCCGGCGCGAAGGTGGCCTGCCTCAGGTCTCGATCGGTGATGATCCCCAGCAGGCGTCCCGCGTCGTCCACGACCGGCAGGTGCCGGATCCGCTTCCGCCGCATCACGTCCATCGCCGTCCCGAGCGGCGCCTCGGGATCGACGGTGACCGGGTCCCTCGTCATCACTTCCTTGACCTTCATGGCTCCTCCTTGACCTGGGCTGGGCACCCGGGCTGTCGCCACGCCCAGCCCCGCCGGATTCTCGCCCTCGCCCATCTCCGTCATCCGCGCGCCCGCCTAGCCTGCATTATTCACGAACCATAGTCGAGTGTAGCGGGCGGGGCCTGTCGCGCCATCGCCGTTCGTGAATAATGCGCGCTAGGCGGCGATGAGGCGCTCGAAGCGCTCCCACGGCAGCGCGGTCCAGGTCTCCGTGGTGGCGTGGCCGAACGACCGGATGATCATCACCACCTTCGCCGCCGCGGTCTCGTCGGGCGCGTCGAAGATGTCGAGGTAGTCGTAGGGGCCGAGGATCGCGTAGTTGGCGACCCATTTCACCTCCGGGCACTCTTTGCGGATGCGGTCGTTCACCGCCCGTTCCAGTTTCCTGAGATCGGCCGGCGATTCCACCGTCGCCGGGGTCAACCGGGTCAGCACCACGAATGTCGCCATGGTCGCGCCTCCTTCTTGAAAGAAGTTACGGGTAAATCCCCAGGATCATGATCGCTTCCGCCACCCGCTCGATGGCGCGGACCAGGGCAGCCGTCCTGAGATCCACGCCCTTGTCCCGCGCGGTCGCCCCGACCTCGAGGAAGGCCCGCACCATGAGCCGCTCCAGCCGCTCGTTGATCTCCTCCTCGCTCCAGAAGAACGCCTGGAGGTCCTGCACCCACTCGAAGTACGACACCACCACGCCGCCGGCGTTGGCCAGGATGTCGGGGACGACCAGCACGCCGCGGGCCGCCAGGATGGCGTCGGCCTCGGGGGTCGTGGGGCCGTTGGCCCCCTCGACGACGAGGCGCGCCCGGACCCGCTCCGCGTTGGCCGCCGTGATCTGCTGCTCCAGGGCCGCCGGAATCAGGACGTCGCAGTCGGAGGCGAGGAGACCCTCGTTCGTGATCGACTCGCCGCCGGGGTAATCGTCGAGGCGCCCGCTCTCGCGCTTGTGCCGCACGAGAGCCCGGGGGTCCAGCCCCTCCGGGTGCCTCGTCCCGCCCCGCGAATCGCTGACGGCGACGACCCGTGCCCCCGCGGCGTGCAGGAGCCCGGCGCTCACGCTCCCCACGTTGCCGAAGCCCTGCACGGCCACGCGCGCTCCGCGGAGGGGGAGGTTCAGCTGCGCGAGGGCCTCCCGCGTCGAAACCATCACGCCCCGGCCGGTCGCCTCGGCGCGGCCGAGGGAGCCGCCGACCGGCACCGGCTTCCCGGTCACCACCGCCGGGACCGGGTAGCCGCGGTGCATCGAGTAGGTGTCCATGATCCAGGCCATGATCTGGGGCGTGGTGTTGACGTCGGGAGCCGGAATGTCCCCCTCCGGGCTCATCAGGACCGAGATCTCCGTCGCGTAGCGGCGGGTGAGGTTCTCCAGCTCCTGGAGGGACAGGCGCTTCGGGTCGCACACCACGCCACCCTTGGCGCCTCCGTAGGGGAGGTTCAGGACGGCGCACTTCCAGGTCATCCACATGGCGAGCGCGCGCACCTCGTCCAGCGTCACGCCCGGGTGATAGCGGATCCCGCCCTTGGTCGGCCCCCGGGCGGTCGAGTGATGAACACGGTAGCCGGTGAAAATCTTCACCGTGTGGTCGTCCATCCGGACGGGAAAGTTGACCGTGAGCTCCCGCTTCGGCACCCGCAGGTAGTCCTCGATCCCGCGCTTGAGCGCGAGGTGCTTGACCGCCCCGTCGTACTGGGCGAGCGCCATGTCGTACGGGTTGGCCTCCGTCACTTGACCGGTCCCCACCGCTCGGGCCTCGACACGATGCCTTCCTCCAGCACCTTCACGAAGACCTTCAGGACGTCGGTCTCCGTCAGCATCCCGAGGACCCTGTCCCCCCTCACGACGGGGAGCGCCCCGATCTTCTGCTCGTGCATGATCCTGGCCGCCTCGCGGATCTCGGTCTGGGGCTGGACCGTGACCACGCCCCAGGTCATCACCTCCCTGACCGTGAGGATGTTCAGCGCCCGGGGGAGGTTCCCCAGCTGCTCCTGGAGCGAGGGGTCGAAGATGACCTGCCGGAGATCGCGGTCGGTCACGATCCCGGCCAGCCGGCCCCTGTCGTCGAGCACGGGCAGGTGACGGATCTTCCGGTCCTTCATCAGCTTCCACGCCGCTCCCATCGTCCTGTCCCACCGAATGGTCAGCGGGGACCGGGCCATCACCTCCTCGACTCGGATCGCCCGTTCCGGCCAGGAGAGCGCCTCCACCTCGTCCAACCCCCGCCCGGGGCGCTTGGGTTTCCGCGTGCGGATAGCCCGCGTGATCGCTCGCTTGGGGTGACTCATGGCTTCTCCTTTTCGTGGACGGCGAAGTCGCCGACCCGGGGAGCGGCCAGGCGAAGAAACTCGGCGGCGCGCATCCGGATCGCGGTGTGGTGATCTCCCGCCGGCATCGCGATCTCCCGCTGCCGGACCAGCTCGCGGTCCAGCAAGACCGGGAGCCCGTAGCGCCCGCCGAAGGGGGCGATGGCCCCGGGCTCGGAGTCGGAGATCACACCCAGGATCTCCTCGAGGCTCGCCAGCCGGATCGGGCCGTGCCCGATGAGGCCCTTGAGCCGGTTCAGGTCCACGGTGCAGCAAGCGGGGAGCACCGCCATCGCGTAGCCGTCCCGCTCCTTGACGAGCACCACCTTGGCCCACGACCGGCCGGAGATGTGGGAAACCGCCGCCTGCTCCTGGGCGGTGAACGCGTCGGGGTGGGCAACGACCTCGTATGCCGCCCCCCTGGACGCCAGGAATTCCTTGAGACTCGGGTTCATGGGAGCGCCTTGGCTGAACAATCTTTCATCAGTGCAACGTGTCTGCCAACGACATTTCCCGTGGAATTGTCTGAATCTACAGAGTTCGATGGGGGTTGCGGCGCGCCGGGGGTGTCCCGCCGGCTCCCCACTGGGGTGCGTCCTCCCCACGCGAACCCGCTCGCGGCCGGCTCCGCGCGCTCCCCATCCGGGCATCGAAGAAAAGGAAATCGTTAGGCCCCGCGGTTTCCCGTCGCTGGCAGCGGGATTGCACAAGAATACTTGATCAGGACGCACGATGATGCAACTTAGAGAGTGGGCCGGGGGAGCGCGGTCGATGGTGTCAGACACCGGTGTCTGACACCGGTGTCTGACACCGAAGTCCTCGTAGGGGTGCGCCATGTCCGAGCTGCGCCTCGATCTTGCCACGGGGGAGTGGGTCATCCTCGCGACCGAGCGGGCGCGCCGCCCCCACGATTTCAAAAGGGCGGCGGCCGCCGGCGAGACCCCCCGGGAGACCTGCCCCTTCTGCCCCGGCCGTGAGGCTCTGACGCCCCGTGAGCTCTACCGCGAGCCCGGGGACGGGCCGTGGTCGGTCCGCGTGGTCCCGAACAAGTTCCCCGCCCTCTCTGCATGCGCCGCGGAGACAGCACCCGTCTCCACCGGGCCGGCCGGCATGTTCCTGCGACGCCCCGGTCGGGGCCACCACGAAGTGATCGTCGAATCCCCCGAGCACGGGGCGCAGCTCCCCGGCATGTCCCGCGAGGCGATCGCCGCCGTCCTCGGCGCGTACCGCGCGCGGTACCGGGCGCTCCGCCGCACCCCCGATGATGCCCAGCTGATCATCATCTTCAAGAATTGCGGCGAGGAGGCCGGCACGTCCCTCTCCCACCCGCACTCCCAGCTGGTCGCCACCCCCGTCGTTCCCCTCTGGATCCAGACCAAGCACGCCGTGGCCCGCCGGTACTGGGACGTGAACGGGCGGTGCCTCTACTGCGACCTGCTCGACGCCGAGCTGGCCCAGAAGGAGCGGGTCCTCTTCGAGACCGAGGGCTTCGGCGTCTTCCATCCCTTCGCCTCGCGGCTCCCCTTCGAGACGTGGATCATGCCCAAGCGCCACACCCCCTCGTTCGGGGACGTCCGGGACGACGAGCTCCTCGAGCTGGCGGAGGTCCTGCGCACCACCTTCCGCCTCCTCGGCAGCGGGCTCGGCCCCTTCCCGTACAACTACGTGATCCATTCGGCGCCCGCCGGAGAGGAGGACCGCCGGTTCTACCTCTGGCATCTGGAGATCCTGCCGCGGCTGACCATGATCGCGGGCTTCGAGATGGGATCGCGGATCTTCATCAACACCGCCGCGCCCGAGGCGACGGCCGCCTTCCTCCGGAGCCTCGCGCCCGAAGCGGCCCCCGAATGACGCTCGTCGTCGAAGCCCTCAGCGAGACGCCGGTGGCGCGGCGGCGGATCGAGCTGGTCGAGCGCAAAGGGCTCGGCCATCCCGACACCCTCGCGGACTCCCTGGTCGAGGCGGTCTCGCTCGGGCTCAACCGGATGTACCGGGAGCGCGTGGGATCCATCTGCCACTACAACGTGGACAAGGCGCTCCTGGTGGCCGGCCAGTGCGTCAAGGGGTTCGGGTGGGGCGAGCTCACCCAGCCCATCGAGCTGATCCTGGGAGACCGGGCCACCTTCACCGTCGGCGGGAGGCGACTCCCGGTGGAGGAGACGGCACGGCTCGCCGTGGACGAGTGGGTGGCCGCCCACCTGCCCCACGTGCGCCCCGGCAAGGACCTCAAGACCACGATCGCGCTGGCGCCGGGCTCCGAAGAGCTCCGGAGGATCTTCAAGGACGGCCCCGCGGTGCTCGGCTCCAACGACACCGCCGGCGCCTGCGGCTACGCCCCGCTCTCCCCCACCGAGGAGATCGTCCTCCAGGTGGAGCGCTTCCTGAACTCGGCCGAGTTCAAGCGGCGCTTCCCCGACACGGGCCAGGACGTGAAGATCCTGGGGGTCCGCGAGGCCGACGCGCTCGCGCTCACGGTGGCCATGCCGTTCCTCTGCCGCGAGACCGGATCGGAGGGCGGCTACTTCCGGCGCAAAGACGAGGCGCTCGCCGCCCTCGGTGAGCGCTTCCGGGACGCTCCGTTTTCCATCGCGTGGGGGCTGAACTGCCTCGACCGTCCCGGCCGGGGCACCGAAGGCGTCTATCTCTCGCTGACGGGCACCTCCGCCGAGGACGCGGACTCGGGCCAGGTCGGCCGCGGCAACCGCGTGAACGGCCTGATCGCCTTCTCGCGCCCCACCGGCGGCGAGGCGGCGCCGGGAAAGAACCCCGTGGCCCACGTGGGAAAGATCTACAGCGTCCTGAGCCACCGCCTCGCCCGCCTGATCCACGCGCGCTGCCCCGGGCTCCTCGAGGTCTACGTGCACCTGGCCTGCCGGATCGGCGAGCCGGTGGACCACCCGTGGACGGGCGTCCAGGTGATCCTCCCGCCGGGGATGGGACTCCCGGACGTGGAGGGCGCGATCCAAGACGCCGTGGAGGCCGAGCTCCAGCGCATGCCCGAATTTCAGGCCGAGCTGGTCCGGGGGGAGCACCCCGTCTGCTGACCCTCGACGGCTCTTACGGCGAGGGCGGCGGCCAGATCCTCCGCACCGCGCTGTCGCTGGCCGTGCGGCTGGGCGTGGCCGTGAGCGTGGCCGGGATCCGGCTGCGGCGGCCGAAGCCCGGGCTCCGGCCCCAGCACCTGACCGTGGTCCGCGCCCTCGCCGCGATCAGCGACGCCGAGGTGCAGGGGGACGCGCTCGACTCGACCGAGCTGACGTTCGTCCCGCGCGCCCTGAAGGGGGGCGCCTACCGCTTCGACGTGGGAGCGATCCGGGGAAGCGCCGGGTCCATCTCGCTCCTCTTCCAGGCCCTGCTCTTGCCCCTGGCCTTCGCGCCGAGGGAAAGCCGCCTCACGCTGATCGGCGGAACCCACGTGCCCTGGAGCCCGCCCGCCCACTACCTTACCGAGGTCTTCCTCCCCGCCCTGGGCCAGATCGGAGTCGAGGCGCGCTTCGCCCTCACGCGCTGGGGCTGGTATCCGGCCGGAGGGGGAGAGGTGGAGGCGACGATCGTCCCGGCCCGCGGGCTCTCCCCGTTTTCACGGGAAGCCGGCGGCCGGGCCGCGAGGATCAGGGGGCTCTCGGCCGTCTCCCGCCTGCCTCGCTCCATCGCCGAACGCCAGCAGTCCCGGGCGCTGGAGCGGCTCGCCGCGGCCGGGGTCGCGGCCGACATCGCGGTCGAGGTGGATGAGACCGCGCTCGGAGCGGGGACGCTCCTCTTCCTCGCCGTGCCGGGCCGGGCCGGGTTCTCCGCGCTGGGCCGGCGCGGTCTCAGGGCGGAAGCCGTGGCTGACCAGGCGGTGGAACCCCTGCTGGCCTGGGTAGCGAGCGGCGCCCTGGTGGACGACCACCTGGCGGATCAGTTGATCCCGTTCCTCGCCCTCGCGCCGGGGACCTCCACCTTCACCTGCCCGACCCTGTCCCTCCACCTCAGGACCGTCGCGTGGGTCGTCCAGCAGCTCCTGCCGGTGAGGATCGACCTGGAGGACGGGCCGCCCGCGCGCGTTCGCATCACCCCAGCGCCGGCTCCCTAACTTGTGGCCAAAGAAGCGTCTTTCTCTGCAGCGTCTGAACCATCTCGTGACGGGAGGAAATCCATGAAGCGACCACTCGGCTGGCGGTCCCTGATCGCGATTCTCGCCCTCGTCCTCGGCAGCCTCGGCGTCGCGGAGGTGCGCGCTCAGGGCGTGGAGGAGCTGAAGCAGCGCATCCTCGACCTGGAGCGCTCGACCCGCGAGCAGGTCGAGGCCCTCAGGCGGATGATCGAGCAGCAGGAGGCCCAGCGCGCCCGGGATCGACAGAGCCAGGAGGACCGGGAACGGGTGCTTCGGGCCCTCCAGGAGCAGGTGGAGCGCCAGCAGATCTCCCTCCGCCAGCAGGAGGAACGGGTCGCCCGGTTCGGTGGCTGGGAGAAGTTCGTCGACCTTCAGGCCGGCCGGAAGCAGCGCAACAACGACCCCGACCCGCTCGGCAAGGACGTCCAGGGCAACGTGTACTCTGGGGACCAGTTCAAGGTCCGGCTGGGCGGCTCCTTGCGGTTGCACGTCCAGCGCAACAGCACCCCCGTCGGCGAGTCCGTCGCCCTGGCGCTCTTGCCGGACACGACCGTGCCCGGCGGCGGCAACAACGCTGACCGCGACAACTTCCGGGCCTTCGCCGGCCGTAGCCGGCTGAACCTGGCCATCCAGGGCCCCGATACCCTCGGCGGCAAGACCCTGGGCCTCTTCGAGATGGACTTCAACCGGCAGTTCACCGCCGGCGAGACCGGCGCCACCAACAACAACCCGCGGCTCCGGCACGCCTACGGCCGGTGGATCTTCGTCGACCTCCTGGCCGCGGGAGACGACCTCCAGTTCACCTTCGGCCAGACGGGGAGCTTCGCCGACGGCTTCCCCGACACCGTGGATTTCAACACCATGCTCGCCGGCCTGGGCGCGGTCAACAAGCGCAACCCCCGCGTCGAGCTCCTGCACCGCTACCCGCTGACCAAGAACCTCAAGTTCGTGAGCTCCCTGGGCTTCGAGCGCCCCTTCTTCGGCAACGACTTCATCGGCACCGACCTCGGCCCGGGGGACCTGAGCGGCTTCCCGGCGCTCTCGGGAGGCATCGGCCTCGAGGCCGGCCGCATCGGCGAGGGCTTCGGCATCGGAGCCACGAAGCTCTACGTTCGGACAACGTGGGGCGAGTTCGAGGACCGCTTCACCACTGCGGCGATCCCCGCGGGGGCCTTCGCGGCCCAGACCGACTTCGTGGAGCGGACCTTTACCAACCAGACGGTCCACGGCGCGCTGATTCTCGACCGGATCGGCTTCAACAAGACCGGGCGGGCGCTGACCCTCCAGATCGGCGGCGGCGGCCTCTGGACCCGCGGGGACGCCCCGCATCTGGACGCGGCCTTCGACCGCCGGGTCATCATCGGCACCGACGGCAAGCTCGCCCCCGCCGAGAGCGCGGGCGGGTTCATCAATCTGATTTTCTACCTGACGGACACCCTGAGCCTCCGCTGGGCCGGAGGCGTGCAGTACGCTCTGGAGAGCGACCGTCCCGTGGTCGTGGGCGCGGCCATCCCCGGTTCCCCCGGCGCGTTTCCCAACGCCTTCCACCGCGTGAACAACCGCCAGTCCGAGGTGAGCCTCTGGTGGGCGCCCGGCCCCTTCACCTTCGGCGTGGCCTGGAACCACACCTTCACCCACTTCAAGCGCGTAAACCCACTGGGAGGCTCCGAGAGCCGGGAGAACGAGAACGACAAGATCGAGCTGATTGGCTGGTTGAGCTTCTAGCCTGCATTATTCATGAACCATAGTCGAGTGTAGCGGGCGGGGCCTGTCGCAGGGCGCAACCCCCGTGGGTCCGGCTCCGTCACCCACTCGCCCGAACGCCGCGCTACGCGCGGCGGACGGGACGAGGGGGGCCCACTGCGCGCGGCCCCGTGGGGGCTGCACCCTGCGCCACCCGCCCGGTCGCGCCATCGCCGTTCGGGAATAATCCGCGCTAGGGCTCACCGGGGCCGCCCGACTGTCTGGAGAAAGGCCACGAGGTGGGCCATCTCTTCCGGCCGGAACTGGGGCCAGGCGACCTGCCGGCGCTCGGCGCGCTCCGCCATGATGAAGCCGTGGTTCCACAGCGCCGTGATGACGGCCACGGTCGAGTCGAGACCCTTCGCCTTTGCGAGGTCCGGGCCGACTTTGCCGCCCGTGCCTCCAATCGAGTGGCAGCCCAGGCACCCCTTGGCTGTCGCGAGCTCCCGGCCTTTGCGGGCGTCGGCCGGGTCGGCGAAATACCGGACCGAGTAGAGATAGGCGACGAGGTCGGCCATCTCGCGGGCCTGGAGACGAGGGACTGAAATGGTCCTTGCCTTCATCTCCTTCATCATCGCGGGCGCCTTGTTCCACATGGCCGCTGCGAACTGGGTGAGGCTCCAATGGAGACCCCGCTCGGCCAGGTCCGGGCCCACCCGGCCGCCCTCGCCTCGGACGCTGTGGCAGAGGATGCAGCCCTTGTCCATGAACAACCCCTGACCCTCGTCGGCGCGACCGGGCAGGATGTAAAGCGGCTCTTCCGCATGGGCCTTGGAGGCGGCCTTGAGGTAGGCGATCAGGTCGCGAAGCTCCGTGTCTTTGAAGGTGGGGCGCGCGATCCCCTTGGCGCGCATGGCCTCGGCCATGGCGGGGCCGTGGTTCCACAGCGCGGCCGCGATCAGCATCGGGGAGCCGAACTGCCGGAGGAAATCCAGGTTCGGGCCGACGACCCCGCCGGTCCCGCTCGTCTGGTGGCAGACGATGCATTTCTTCCCGGTGAAAAGCCGCCGGCCGTTCTCAACGTTGCCGGCGTGATCGAAATAGTCGAGCGTGTAGAGGAATCCGATGAGGTCGCCGGTCTCCCTCGGGTCCAGCTGAGGACGAGCGATCCCGAGCTCGCGCATGCGCTCGGCCATCTTCGGCAAATGGTTCCACATCCCGGCGGCGAGCTCGTAGAAGGACCGGGGACGCGGCATTCGGCCGAGGTCAGGGCCGACCGTGCCGCCCACGCCGTTGACCGCGTGACACCTGGCGCACCCCTTGGTCCCGAAGACCCGCGAGCCGGCCAGCGGGTCTTGCGTGGGGCTAAAGAGTGTCTGGGCGAAGGCCGCCTGGGGATCCCAGAGAAGCAGGAAGGACACTGCGACGACCATCCACTTCATGGCCCGCCTCCCTTCCACTAGAACCCTTTCGTGAGGATGACGATGAGGGTGTAGTCGAACTCCTTGGCGCTCGTCACGGGCAGCTGGATCCCGGCCCGCAGATTCCACCCCTTGGCCGGCTCCACGCTCACCCCCGGGGTGAGATAGAGCTGCACCCGTTCCTTCAACGGGTCCTCGCCCCGAATCATCGTCACGCTGTTCAGTTCCAGGATCAGGCCCACCCGCTCCAGGGGAGAGTAAGTCCCCGTGAGGTTGGCGGTCACCACCTGTTCCCGCTCGGGCCTGATGGATTCTTCGCCTTCCTCTTCGGCCCGGATCGTGGCTCCCCGGTTCAGCTGCCAGCTGTAGAACACGTCGGCCTGGAGGCTGAACGGACCGAACCCCTTGCCCGCGGCCAGGAACGGGGCGACCGCGAGCATCCCACCAAGCTCCTGCCGCTCGCTCCCCGTGGGGAACGTGAGCTTGAGGCCCCCCGAGAGGGCGAACTGATGGGCAGGGAGGATGACGGGGGCGTACTTCGCCATCAGGCTGACATCGCCGATCCCTGCCACCGTGGGCTCGGAGTCTCTCGGGTCGCGGACGGCAAACGGGACGGCCAGCTTGACGCCGAACGACGGCACAGGCGCGTACTGGAGGCTGCTCAAGCCAACCCCGTACGTCCGCTCCGTCCGGGATTTGGAGGTCGTGAACGTGCCTTCCACCTCGGTGGCCGGCGTAGCTCCCTCGGTCACCAGGGTGGAGGGCAAGCTCACCTCCTCGGCGCTCTTCGCCTCCTCTGAGGCACTCGCGGGAGAAAGGCCAGCGCCAACCATCAGGACAAGCCCCGCCACGAACAGCGGTCTCACGCGCTTCGCCTTTCGGGCCTACTTCTCCGGCAGCGTCTGGGCGTAGGCCAGCACGTCGACGACCTGCTGGGTGCTCCAGCCCGCCACGAGCGCCGAGGGCATCGTGGGGTCGCTCCCCGGCTGGCCAACCCACGTCTTGTGGAGGAACTCCTGCGGGTTCTCCCTGGCTACCGTCCCGACGTACTCGGGCTTCTTGGCGTCGCCGAAGTTCAGATCCTTGCCGTCGGCGCCGTGGCAGCCCGCGCACAGGTCGTTGTAGGACGTCTTGCCCTGGGCGGCGTTCCCTCCGATGGGCTTCTTGGCGGCGTAGTCCACGTACTTGGTCATGTCCACCATCCCGTACTTCAAGAAGTTCGCCAGGTCAGTGACCTCGCTGGACTTGAACCCGGTGAAGGCGTTGTGCTTGTTGGCCGAGTCCCCCAGGGACGCGGCAAGCTCCGCGACGCTCTTCTTCTGCGCCACGTCCCAGACGCCCGGGAAGCCGGTGTAGTGGGATCCCTTGCCATAGGCGCCGTCCTTGCCCTTGTAGTCCCACCCGTGGCACTCCTTGCAGCGCCACGTCGCGCCGCCCTTGGCCTTGTTGGCGCTTTGCGATGCCCAAAGAGGATGGTTTCCTTTCGGCTCGCTCGCCCCCTCGACCTCCTTCCACCACTTGTCATAGAGCACTCCCCCCCGGGCGACGCTGGCCAGGTCGACTCTGGGGGAGGCCGGAGGCGGCGCTGCCGTCGGAAGCGAGCACGCCGCTCCGGCGACGAGCAGGGCGAAGGCCGGAGGCATCAGAAGCGCTCCCGTTGACCATTTCATCGCGTACCTCCTTGAGGCTGGCTCCTCATCGCCGTTTGCCTTTCGGCTCGGGACCTTTGGCCGCGGCCGGCCGGGGCGCTCCTCCGCGGGCCTGGAGCAGATGGGCGATCAGGTCCGCCATCTCCCCTCCCTTGAGGATCGGCCACGCGACGTTCGCCCCCACCATCACCTCCTCCATCGTGGCCGCGTGATTCCACATCCCGGTGATGACCTCCAAGGACGTGTCGAGCTTTTCCACAGTCGCGAGATCGGGCCCCACCTTTTCGCCAACCCCCCGGAGGGCGTGGCACGTGCCGCAGCGTTTTTCTTTGTACACGACCAACCCCCGTCTCGCATCGCCCGGCGGGTCGATGAACTGGAAGAAATAGAGATAGCTGATGAGGTCCGACATCTCCTGGGTGCTGAGCCCCGGGACCTCGATCCCGCGCTCGGCCATCTTCGCCCACATCTTGGGGCCGTGGTTCCACATGGACCCGGCGATCCGCATGAGGCTCCCCTTGAGGGTGACCCCGAGGTCGGGCCCCACGTTCCCCCCGTGGACCCTGATCGAGTGGCATTCCACGCAGCGCTTTTTTGTGAACAGCGCCTCCCCGCTCTTCGGCTTCCCCGGCGGGACGTACACGCGCTCGGTCCCCGCCCCGGCGCTCCGGATATAGGCCAGGAGGTCGGAGATGTCGGTCCCCTGGAACGTCGGGCGGGGAATATTCAGCTTCTCCATGGCCGCGGCCATCGGCCTTCCCCGGTTCCAGAGGGCCGCGGTCAGGAAGAGGGGGGAGGTGTACCGGCTGTACCTGTCCAGCTCGGGGCCCACCCTCCCGCCCTTTCCACCCAACGAGTGGCAGGTCTGGCATCCTTTCTGGCTGAAGAGGCGGGCCCCGGCCGCCGCGTCTCCGGGCGGATCCAGGGAGCCGAGGTAGTAGAGGAACGAGAGCAGGCTCGCCATCTCCGACGGCTCGAACCTGGGACGGGGAACCCGTTTTTCTTGGAAGACGTGCTCCATCCCGGGGGAGTGGTTCCACATCACCCCGGCGATCTCGAGGAGCGGGCGGTTCATGACTCGCCGGCCCAGATCGGGCCCCGCGGTCCCTCCTACTCCATGAACGGCGTGACAGCGGAGGCACCCCTTCCCGGTAAAGAGTCGGCTCCCCTCCAGGGGATCGCCGGGGAGCAGAACGGACAGGCTCTCGTGGCTGGCGAAGGCCTGACCACCTGCGCCCACCACGACCGCGATCAATACCACCCCGACGACGAGGCGGAACGCGGACAGGACCCGCGGCCTGGGCGTCCAGAGGCTCATCGCCCGCCTCGATCTCCGAGGAGCCCCACGAAGACGTAGAGGATCACGCCCAGGAGGGTCAGGAAGACGGGGATCGCGACCAGCGAGATCCCGATGGAGGCCGAGGGGACATCCTGGAGCTGCCACGCGGTGCGGATGAGGTGGATGATCCACACCACGATCCCCCCGATGAAGAGGACGGCCAGCCCGGCCATGGCCCACTGGAGGGCCCTCACCATTCGATCAGGCGCTCCCGTCACGCGGCTCATGGGACTACCCTCCATTGCACGTCACCACCCTCGCTCGGGCTCGGCCAGTCGCGGCTCCGCCGTGTCAGGCAGGTACGTCAAGAGCCGCTCCTCGACCTCCTTGAGCCCCACCTCCCGCCCCTCCCGGATCTCCCAGATGGAGATGACGGGGAAGAGCTTGGTGAAGAGAACGAAGAAGAGGGCGAAGAGGGCGAAGCTCCCCGCCAATTCTCCCCATTCCACCCAGGTCGGGAAGTAGATTCCCTCCCCGAAGGGCAGCCGTGGGTTGGACAGGGTCGGGACGACGATGATGAAGCGCTCGAGCCACATCCCCACGGTCACCGACAGGGAGGCGATGAGGACCTTCCCGATGGTGCGACGGCCCAGCCTCACGAGACAGAGGACGGGGATGACGAAGTTGGTGAGCACCATCCCCCAGAAGAACGGCCAGAAGGGGCCGGAGAACTTGGCCCAGAAGACGTGCATCTCCTCCGGCTCGTTCCCATAGTACGCCGTGAGGTATTCGGCGAAGGTGAAGTAGAACCAGAGGAGCGACATGACCAGGAGGAGCTGCCCCAGGTAGCGGAAGTGGATCGGCTTGAGGTAGCCGTGGAGCCCGTAGGCCTTCCGGAAGACGAGCATCGCCACGATGAGGGCCGCGATCCCCGAGAAGATCGCCCCGACCACGAAGTAGGGGCCGAAAATCGTCGAGCGCCACATGGGCTGGAGCGTCATGGAGAAGACGAAGGACACGACCGAGTGGACCGAGACCGCGATGGGGATCACCAGGACCGCCATGATGGCGATGGCGCGGTTCAAGACCTTCTGCTGATGCTCGGTCCCCTGCCAGCCCAGGGCCAGGACGGTGTAGAGGAGCTTCCGCTTGCCGACGCGGTCCCTCAGGATGGCGATATCGGGAATCATGGGGATGTAGAGGTAGACGATACTGGCGGTCAGGTAGGCGCTGATGCTGGTGGCGTCCCAGAGGAGCGGGGACTGGTAGCGGCCGTAGCGGATGATGTTCATCATGCGGTCGGGACGCCCCAGGTCGATCAGGATCTGACCGGCGCCGATGAAGAGGACCATCACCGTGATGACCTCGGCCATCCGCGTGATGGGACGGCGCCACTCGGCTTTCGAGAGCCGGAGGATGGCCGAGATCAGCGTGCCCGCGTGGCTGATCCCGATGAAAAAGACGAAGTTGGTGACGTAGAATCCCCAGGAGACCGGCTGGTGAAGGCCCGTGACCCCCAGCCCCTCGTCGAACTGGGTCCAGTAGGCGATGGCCCCCCAGAGGATGAGGAGCGAGAGCAGCCCCACGGTCACGTAGAAGCCGCGCCCCGTCAGCTCGATGGGAAAGAGAAGCGCGGCGTCGCGGGTGTCGGCGGGATCAGCCACGGCCTTCTCCTTCGGTGAGGTAGATCACCTTCGGCCTGGTCCCCAGCTCCTCCTGAAGCCGGAAGGCCCGGGGGCTTCGGGCCAGCCGGAAGACCTCGCTGCCGGGGTCGGAGAGGTCCCCGAAGACGATGGCGCGCGCCGGGCAGGCCTCGGCGCAGGCCGTCACGTACTCCCCGGGCGCCAGCTCGCGTCGCTCGGCCAGCGCCCGCTCCCGGGCCTTCTGGAGGCGGTGATGGCAGAAGGTGCACTTCTCCACGACGCCCTTGGAACGCACCGAAACGTCGGGGTTCTGACCGGGGGCTTCCTTCTGGTACCGGTACCAGTTGAAGTACTTGGCGTTGTAGGGGCAGGCGGCCATGCAGAAACGGCAGCCGATGCAGCGGGCGTAGATCTGCGCCACGATCCCCTCCGGGTTCCGGTACGTGGCATAGACGGGACAGACCTTGGTGCAGGGTGGGTTGTCGCACTGAAGACACGGCCGCGGGAGGAACCGCTTCACCTCTCCGCCGTGTTCCTCTTCCTCCTCGGTGAGGACCTGCATCCAGCTGATGATCCGACCCCGGCGAGCCTCCTTCGCCCCCACAGCGGGCACGTTGTTCTCCGCCTTGCAGGCCATGACGCAGGCCTGGCAGCCGGTGCAGCGGTCGAGGTCGATCACCATCCCCCAGAGCGCCATGATGCTAGGCCTTGAGGAGGCGGACGCGGGTAGTGTTGAGCAGGCCGAACCCCCTGAAGGGATCGGTCTCGTTGGCGATGAGGTCGTTGGGGCTCGCCCCTTGGCCGCCGAACAGGGGGATGTGAATCACATCGGGAAGGGTCCCGGCATAGAGCTTGGCCTTGAGCCTGATTCTCCCCTTGGCCGATTCCACCCAGACCCAGTCCCCGCCCTTCACTCCCACCTCGGCCGCCGTCTTAGGATGGATCTCCACCCACCCTTCCCAGGTTGCTCGGACGTGAACCGCCGGCTGCTCCAGGAGCCAGGGCTGGTTCCTCCCGCCCCCCGTGGGCCGGCTCATCAGGCGATAGGTGTTGAGGCGGAGGGGGAACGCGCCGGGCTCCCGCACGGCAGGGATCGCCACGGCGGGGAGATAGAGGAGATCGCCCCGGTCCCGCCCCCCCAGCGCCTGGACGAAGGCCTCGCCCGTTCCATCCCGTTTCACGGCCTCGTCCACCAGCCGCTTGAGACCGCTCGCATAGAACTCGAACTTCCGAGACGGTGTCGTGTGGAGCGCCTCCAGGCTGACGGGCAGTCCCGTGGGGTCCCACCAGGCTCCGCGCGTGCCGAGCGCGGCCCAGAACTCGTCGTACGACTTGAACTCCGAAGTCCAGTACCCCTGGCGCTCCAGGATCCTTCTGAGCGACTCCTCTGCGGGGGCGGAGACGACGTACCCGCGCCCGGCCTCGTAGAGCCCCCGCACTCGCTCCTGGAGAAAATCTTCGAACTTCTCCCACACCAGGCTCCGACCGGTGCTCCCGCCCAATGCTTTGGCGATCTGAAGCACCACGTCTGCGGTGTTGCGCGTCTGGTGAAGGGGCGTCGCGGCCGGCCGGGCCAGGCTGAAACAGGTGAAGCCGGCCAGGTGCGTCACCTGATCGTCCTGCCACCGCTCGAGATAGGTGTGGTCGGGGAGGATCAGGTCGGCTTGGGACGAGCTCTCGTCGAGAAACGGCGAAAAGCTCACGATGAAGGGGACCCGGTCGAAGGCCTTGGCGAAGGCCTCCTTCGCCGGATGATTGGCCAGCGGGTTGGTGGCAAAGAGGAGGAGCGCGTTGATCGGGTACGGCGTCGCGCCCAGGATCCGATCGGGAAGGGCCTGCGAGGCATCGGAGGCCAGGAAGTACTGGCCCCGGCCCGCGCCGTCGATCCTGGGATGCAGGAGCCCGCCCTTCGCTGCTTCATCCTGGCGAATTGCCGGAAGGGGGGACAGCGGCAGCTCCCCCTGAATCAGGAGCCCGCCTCGACCGCCGATGCTGCCGACGAGGGCGTTGAGGCTGTGGATGGCCATCCGGGTGTGGAGATCATCGGCGCCGTACGCGGGGCCCCGCTCACCGATCACGAGCGCGGGCTTCGTCGTCCCGAGGTCCCGGGCGATCTCGAGGATGGTCCTGACGGGAACTCCGGTGGCCGCCGACACGGCGAGGAGGCCGTACTCCTTGAGAACGAAATTCTTGAACCCCTCGTGGTGTTCTCCCCGCTGGTCCACCCAGTCGTCAAAGCCGAAGGTGTGCCGCTCGATGAACTCCTTGTCGTAGAGCTCCTCCCGGATCAGGGCGTTGGCGATTCCCAGCGCGAGGATCCCGTCCGTTCCCGGCACGATGGGAACCCAGCGATCCGCCTTGACCGCGGTCGGCGAGCGTCGGGGGTCCACCTGGACGAACCTGCCGCGGGGGCGTTCTCCGCTTCGACGGAGGCGGGCGAACGCCTGGGAGACATGGACCGGACCGAGCCAGGCCTCCAGGAGGCCGGCCCCGAAGGACAGGATGAACTGGGCCTCGCCCAGGTCGTAGCTCAGGGGAGTCGTCACCCCCTGCATGAGCTGATGAGCGAGGGCGGGTCTCTCCGGCGGCAGGCAGCGGACCCGGATGTAGTTCGGCGTGCCGTAGGCCTCGGCGAAGCGCTTCCAGAGCGTGTCCCGATAGCCGCGGTACTGCCCCCCCAGGATCGCCACCGTGTGGGAGAGACCCTTGGCTCTGAGGTCGGCCAACCGGGCGGTCAGCGTCGAGAGGGCTTCGTCCCATCCGATGGGGCGGAAGCGCCCGCGCTCGCCGGCGCGCGCCATCGGCCCCTTCAGGCGGTTCGGATCGTAGAGCAGCTGGAGCCCCCCGAAGGCCTTGGGGCAGAGGGCTCCCCGGTTGATGGGATGGAGGGGATTCCCCGAGAGCCCCGCCGCCTCGCCGTCGAGCGTGCGGACCATGAGACCGCACCCGCCCGGACACTGCTGGCAGATGGAGGGAACCAGGACCTCTTCGGGAGTGGCCCACCGTCTGAGGTCCTCGCCCGCCTGCTCGGCCTTGGCCAGCGTGCCCCTGATCAGGGCTGCGGCCCCGGCCGCTCCGCCTGCTGCTTGAAAGAATCCCCGTCGCGTGACTCGCATGGCCCCCCTCAGCGATGGCAGGCGTTGCAATCCGTGGCAATCCGCCGTCCCCCCGCCACGCTCACCGGTCCCGGTCTCCCCTCCTTCGTTGCCTCGGGCCACTTCCATTGCTCGTGACAGCCGATGCAGTCGTTCATCGTGAGCGTCCGAAGGGGGCGGGCGGGCGGCCGATCGAGGGTTTCCATCGCCCCATGACACGTCTGGCACGGGAGCTTGGCCACCACCACGTGGGTCCCGTGCGGAAAGAAGACATGGGGGGGAAGCCGCCAGACGCGCTTCCATGGGATCTCCTCGCCCTTCTCGCCGAAGGCCCGGATCTTTTTCACTTCGTCGCTCTCGGTCTCCCCCCCTGAGTGGCATGCAAGACAGAGCGCGGTCGGAGGGCGGCCTGCGACGGCATCCTTCTCTGCCCGCTGATGGCAGCTCGTGCAGGCGAGTTTCAGCTTCTCCACGTGAGTCTTGTGCGGGTATTCGATCGGCTGCTTGACGGCGGGCTCGACCCACCAGAAGCCCCAGGTCAAGAGGGCCACCACCACTCCTGCGCACACCGCCAGCCACTTCATTTCACGAACGCGTGGGAGCAAGCCAGGTGCCAAGCTGCTGAAGCACGCAGAATTTCAGCGGTCAGAGCATAGGTCGCTCGCTCGAATCTCGGGGACTCCGAGGAACGGTGGTGAAAATTCCGCACCAGGAAGGGACGAGCGAGGGGGCATCTGTCCAGATGACGAAGATTTCACGCCGATTCCCCGTGGACGACAGGTGGGGAAAAATCCCCACGGGTGAGGCGGGCTCTCCTCATCCGGTGGCGCCCCGAAGGGGGAATCCCCCCGCTCCAGCCATTCTAAGTACCCAATTTCCCGACGGCATGGCTTCTGGATCCACCGTGGCACAGGCCTTGCTGCCCGGCTCTTACGAGCAAGAGAGCTCACTCATGAGCGAGCCGTCCCGCCGTTTGCCCGAGTTCTGGTCCGGCCTTGACCCGGCGGATCGCTGGCTGGCGGCTCTCAGGGGCGTGGCGCTCCTCGGTGGCGCGGCCTGGGGAATGGTGCACCCCCTGGACCATCCCTTCGACCACGAGGCCCACCGCCAGGTCGTGTGGCTGTTTCTCACCTTCGCCGCGTACAGCGCGCTCCTCTACGTCATCAACGCCCTCCGTCCCGGGCGGCTTCTGCGGCTCTACCGCATCGCGATGGTGCTCGACCTGGCCTTCATCTTCGTCCTCGTGCGGATCACGGGGGGGATGGCGAGCAGCTTCTACCTCGCCTTCTACGTCCTGATCGCCCTCCACGCCTTCTACTTCGGCCTCGCGACGGGGGGAATCGCAGCCCTCCTGGCCAGCCTGCTCTACCCGTTCGCGGACGCCTGGCCGCCACCGATCGGCCTGAGCGATCTCGGCCTTCGCGTGGGGTTCTTCCTGCTGGTCGGCCTCTGCATGGGGGGCCTGGCCGAGCGCGAGCGGCGCGAGCGCCGTCTCGTGGAGCAGCTCAACCGGGACCTGCGGGAGAAGCAGCATCGCTTGACCGAGGCCCAGGAGCAGCTGATCCGATCCGACCGTTTGGCTACCGTGGGGGAGCTCGCCGCCGGGCTCGCCCATGACCTGAGAAATCCCCTGGCCGGGGTCTCCGGGGCCCTCCACGTTCTGGCCGGCCAGCTCCCCGACGCCGATCCGCGGCAGGCCCTGCTCGCGGAGATCCAGTCCCAGATCGCCCGGATGAACAAGACGCTCACCGACCTGCTCTGGCACGCGCGGCCTCCCACGCCCCAGTACCTCCCCCTGAACGTGAATGAGGTGGTGGAGCAGACCCTCTGGTTCCTTCCTATGGCATCCGGGACGGGGATCGAGATCCTCAAGCGCCTCCAGCCGGGCCTCCCGCCCTTGCGCCTGGATCCCAACCTGCTCCACCAGGCCCTCCTCAACGTCCTGGTCAACGCGCGGCAGGCCATGCCCAACGGCGGCCAGCTCACCGTCGGCACCCGTCTTCGCCAGAACCTCATCGGCAAGGGGAAGGTCGTGGAGGTGGCCATCTCCGATACCGGGGTGGGCATCCTCGAGGAAAACCTCCGCCGAATCTTCCAGCCCTTCTTCACGACCAAGGCCCAGGGCACCGGGCTCGGTCTGGCGATTGCGGCCCGGATCGTCGAGCAGCACGGCGGGCGGATCGCGGTGGAAAGCGAAGTGGGAAAGGGCACGACGTTTCGGATCGTCTTCCCGGTTCCTGCCGAGGACCGGCCGCCGGCTCACGACGAGGCCCCCGCGACCGACTCCTCCCTGGAGCAGCCCTGGGCCAAGCCGAGCCGCGGGATCGCGCCATGAGGCCGCCGCGCCTCGGCTGGCTCCAGGGGTTCCTCCTCGCCAGCGCCGCGCTGATCGGCGCCGTGGTCATCGTCTCCGGGCTGGCGGTGGGCTGGTTCTTCGAGCGCCACGTGCTCGCGCACGAGGAAGAACACGCGGTCAACGTGGTCCAGAGCCAGGCGCGCCAGCACCTCGTCCCGGCCGACTTCGACCTGCCACGCTGGTCCGGCAGTCGCAAGGTCTTCGAGACGTTCGCCCAGGAGCTTCCCGGGATCTTCCGAATCAAGGTCTACGACGCCACGGGGCGCCTCATCTGGTCCGACGAGCCGCGGCTCATCGGGAAGACCTTTCCCGCCGACCCTTCCCTCGCGAACGCCCTGCGGGGCCACGTGGCGACGGTCCTTCAGGCCCCGGCAGGACCCGCGCACATGTACGAGAAAGGCAGGGGGAATGTCGCCGAGGCGTACGTCCCGGTCACGCTTCCTCAGGCCGCCGGCGTGGTCGGCGTGATCGAGACCTACCGGGACGTCACCCAGGTGGACCTTGAGATCCGCCGGACCCAGCGGCTGATCTGGGGGGCCGCCGGCGGCATGGGCCTCCTCCTCTACGTCGCGCTGGGGCTCATCGTCTGGAAGGTCTCGGTGAAGGAGCAGCGGGCGATCGTGGAGAAGGAGCGTTTGGCCGCAGCAGCCCAGGTCGTGGTGGGGCTGCACCACGAGATCCTGAACCCGCTGACCGGCGTCCTCGGGGCCCTGCAGGTGCTCAAGCAGGACGGGGTCGCCCAGCCCGAGAAGGCGGAAGCGCTCGCCGAAGCCGAGGCCGAGATCCGCAAGATCGAGCAGTTGATCCGGCGCCTGCCGACGCTCCGGCGCGCGGCAGGCACTCCGTACGTGGGCGACACGACCATGCTCGACCTCGAGCGCTCGTGCGCGGAGGAGGAGTGGACATGAGCTCCCAGCTTCTCATCGTCGACGACGAGCGCCTGATCCGCTGGTCCCTCGAGCAGACCCTGGCCAAGGGCGGCTACGAGGTCTCCAGCGCCTCGACGGGAGAAGCGGCGCTGGCCGCGGTCCGCGAGGATCCGCCCGACCTGATCCTGCTCGACCTCAAGCTCCCGGACACCGACGGGCTCCAGGTGCTCCGCCAGATCAAGGAGCTGAGCCCCCACCTCCAGGTCCTCATCATGACGGCCTACGCCGACGTGGGAACGGCGGTGGAGGCGATGAAGCTGGGGGCCTACGACTACCTGCCGAAGCCCATCGACTTCGAGAACCTGGCCGTCACGATCCGCAACGCGCTGGAGGCCAGCCAGCTCAAGCGGAAGGTCAAGCTCCTCAGCGAAAAACACCTCTATCCGTTCCACTTCGATCGGATCGTGGGGACCAGCCGGGGGATCCGCGAGGTGATCGCCGTGGCGCGAAAGGTGGCCCGGAGCGAGGCCACCACGGTCCTCATCCAGGGCGAGAGTGGCACGGGGAAGGACCTGCTCGCCAAGGCGATCCACTACGAGAGCGCCCGCGCCGAGGAGCCGTTCATGGAGATCGCCTGCACCGCGATGCCGGAGACGCTCCTCGAGTCCGAGCTCTTCGGCCACGAGCGGGGCGCCTTCACCGACGCCAAGGCCCAGAAAAAGGGGCTTGTCGAGGTGGCCCATGGGGGCACGATCTTCCTGGACGAAATCGGGGACATGAGCGGGGGGCTCCAGGCCAAGCTCCTGAGGGTCCTGGAGGAGCGGAGCTTCCGTCGGGTCGGCGGCACCAAGGACATCACCGTGGATGTCCGGGTGATCGCGGCCAGCAACCGGGACCTCCGACAGGCCGTGGAGAGCGGGGGCTTCCGCAAGGACCTCTACTACCGCCTGGCGGTGATCCCGATCGCGCTGCCGCCGCTGCGGGACCGCCCGGAGGACATCCCGTTGCTCGCGGGCGTCTTCGTGAAGGAGTTCTGTACCCAGTATCAGAGGCGGGAGAAGTCCTTTTCCGCGGCGTC
>JACPSW010000137.1 GCA_016193045.1 Candidatus Rokuibacteriota bacterium
AGGATCAGGGCGAGGTCGCCGTGGTTCCAGTAGGCCGGCTCCTCGTCCTTCGTGTAGGCGTGGGTTTTCACGTCCTTGCCCGGAACCGCGGGGTCGAGCGCCGGCTCGAACGGATCCTCCGCCACCCACCCCTTGAAGCCGGGGCCGGTCCAGGGCGAGCCCTGGAAGAGCGCCGCCTTGTAGTTGCCGGCCCACGTATGGCAGCCGGCGCCTGGCTTGCCGATGTTGCCTGTGAGCATGAGCGGCAGGTAGGCGGCCCGGTTCATCTCGGTGGCGTGGGACCAGTGGTTGATCCCTTCGCCCTGGTGGATGGCCACGGGCTTCAGCGTCCAGATGTCCTCGGCGAGCTGGCGGATCATCTCCCGGGGCGCGTGGGTGATCTCGGCGACCGTGTCGAGGTCGTAATCCTTCAGGTGGGTCTGGTAGAGCGTCCAGAGCGTGGCGACCTCGACCTCCGTGCCGTCCACGAGCTTGACCTTCCAGGTCCCCGCCAGGGCCGGGGCGACCCCCTTGGCCGCCACGGACGCGCCCATGTCGTCCCGGGTGATCGCTCGCATCCCCCGCGTTTTCTCGTCCCAGACGACATAGTCGCCGAGCTTGGCGTGCTGGGCGGCAGTGAGGCCCTGGATCCGCATCGACGGCCCGTCGGCGGCCAGCGTCGTCCGGTAGCGCGGGAAGACCTCCTGGGCGCGAAGGCGTTTCAGGGTGTCGGTCCGGACCAGGAGCGGGAAATCGGTGAAAGCCTTGACGAAGGCCTCGTCGTACCGCTTGTTGTCGATCATGAGGCGGGTGACGCCCAGCCAGAGCGCGGCGTCGGTCTGGGGGCGGATGGGAATCCAGTAGTCAGCCTTGGTGGAGGGCGGGCCGTACTCGGGCGCGATCACCACGATCTTCGCGCCCCGTTCCATGCACTCGATGAACCAGTGGGAGTCGGTCAGCTTGTTCTCAACCAGGTTCTTGCCGTCCATGATGATGAGCTTGGAGAAGCGCAGGTCGTTGAAGTCGCAGTCGGAGGTCTGGAGGCCGTGTACCCAGGGGTGGCCCGGCGCCTGGTCGCCGTGCCACGTGTAGTTGGACCAGTTCCGCCCCGCCCGCGCCTCGTCGGGGTGCACGCGTCGGATCATGGCATCCAGCAACGCCAGGGAGTTGTTCAGGCGGTACATGCCGTACTTGCCGATGACCCCCAGGAGCCCCATGCCGCCGCGCATCTTGATCGTGCGCGTCCCCGCGCCGCCGGTGGCCTCGACCATCTCGGGCTGGTAGCCCTGGGCCAGGAGCCGCTCCTTCCCCTTCTCGCCGCTGTAGCGCTCGGCGATGGCGACCAGGGCCTTGGCGATGTCGTGGAAGGCGTCCTCCCAGGAGATCTGGATGAACTCGTCCTGTCCCCGGCTGTCGAACATGTACTTCGACTTGAGCTCCGGGGTCAGCTCGGGGAACCCGGCGTCGGCCCACGCCTTCCATCCCTTTCGGACGATCGGGTGCTTGAGACGGTAGGGGCCGTAGAGGACGCGGTGAAAGGTGTAGCCCTTCGCGCACTGGCGGGGATTCCAGTTGGCGGTGGCGTGGTTCCCGTAGAGGTCGGCGTACGTCTGGTAGTCGTACGTGTTTCCGAGCCGGGTGACGATGCCGTTGCGCACGAAGGCCCGGACCCGACAGGCGTGGGTGTCGTTGGGGGAGCAGACCCAGTCGAAAGTGGTGTCGTACTTGTACTGGTCGCGGTAGATCCGCTCCCAGTCGCGGGCCACCGACCCCGCCAACGGGTTCTGATCGGGGTCCGCGGCGGCCAGGAGCCTCAGCGGGAGCCCCAGCTCGGCTGCCGCGGTCCCGGCTCCGGCGCCGATCCAGCGGAGGAATTCTCGTCGGTCCATGATAGCTCCTATGGCTCGATCCAGAGCTCCTGCCAGATGGTCACGGATTTCTTGCCGTCCCGATCGCCCGCGCTGCCGTTCCAGACGGCGAAGCCCACCGGCACCATGGTCCCCGGCTGGAACGAGACCGCGCGCTCTCCGCTCCCGCGGAGCGAGCGACGCAGCACCACCCGGTAACTCCCAGTGCTGTACACCCCTCGGGCGCTGACGGCCTGGTCATCCGGGGGACGGGCCCTGAGGCTCCCGAAGCCCTGGGCGGCGAGATCCTCGGCCGCGCTCCCGCGCAGGGGGTCCGAGACGATGTTACCCGCGCCCCAGCCGGTCACGAAGGCGGCCTCAGACTGGACGGTGAGCGCGTGGCGGGTGGGCTGCTCCATCGGCGAACGGGACAGGTTCGGGTAGGAGTCGATCCCGATGTTCGGGTAGACCGCCTCGAGGTCATGGAACGGCAGGTCGATGTCGGCCTGGCGCTCGGACTTCCACATCCAGATGTTCACGAACTGCCCCTTCGCGCCCATGGCGAAGAACGGTGGATCCGGCGTCAGGCCGAACTGCACCGCCACCGCGTCGCGGAAGTCCTGGGGACGCATGGCCGTGTGGTCGTGGCTGGCGTCGGACCACACAAAGAGCAGGGCCAGTTCCCTCCCGTCGTGGAGCGCGCGTACGGTAAGCTCCTCAGGACGATCCGTCCGCCACCAGAGCGGCATGAGGTGGAGATTGACCGGGGTGGCCAGCCGCCAGGCGCCTGCGTCGGGGTGGTCGGGCACCCGATCCACGCGGCGCGCCACGATACGGAATTTCAGCATCTCGGCCCGGGCGCGTTGCTCGTCGCTGGACCAGGAGCGGATGAGGTGGACGAGGTGCCAGGCGTCCTCGCCGAAGGCCCAGTCGCTCATCGGCATGGGCGACCCCGGCATCCCGGCGACGATCCGGCGGTAGAGGGTGGCGGGATCGTGGCTGCCCTTGAATACCCCGAGCGTCAGATCGCGGGGACGTGTGGGATAGCCCTTGTCGTCCTTCTGCTGCTCGGTGCCGTCCCCTCGCCCGGTCTTGCCATGGCAGGACGCGCAGGCATCGGCGTAGCGCTCGAGGGCCCGCGCCCGCGCCTCGGCGGTGAAGGGCGGCTCCGGCGGCACCCGGACCACGCCCTGCCCCATGCCGCCCTCGGTCTTGGGGTCAGCCGGGGGCGGGACCGTCCACGGCTTCTCGGCGAAGGCCTTCACGTAGTGGACCAGCCCCCAGCGCTCTTCCTCCGAGAGGTGTCCCCACGAGGGCATCGCCGAGCCCGGCATCCCGCGCGAGATCGTCCGGAAGAGGTCCTCGTCGGTGGGGATACGATCCCAGGTCGAGACGAGCGCGTACTTGCCCGCCGTGAAGTCCCGAGGCTTGGGATAGAGGAGGTAGGCGGCCTCACCTTCGCCCCGGCCGTCGGCGCCGTGGCAGGCCATGCATTGCTTCTCGTACACGCGCTTGCCGAGGGCCAGGAGGTCGGGCGACGCCCGTCGGTGGGCGGTCGGCGTGAGGGAAACGGCGACGGGACCGGGGGTGAGGCTGGGGGCGGCTGCTGGAGCGAGCGACCTCCCAACGGCCGGCGGCGCCTCCGTCGAGACGGCGCACCCTCCGACTCCCAGCGCCAGGAGCACCCAGGCGATCGCCAGCGCTCCCGGCCACGACCACCTGACCTTCGTGACCGCCACGCGTCGATTGCGCCCGTTTCTCGGCGGCGAGTCCATAGTGCAATCGCTCCGATTCGGTGGTGCATCCGGCCCAACTTCCAGGTGTCTCGGCGGATTCCCCCTAACTGGCGCCAGCCTGCCTTGTTCTCGTGCTCACGCGATATGACGCCCGTCATAACCGGCAACGCAATAACGCATGCCTGACCCCACGTCGGGCGAGTTCGGAGGCGTAGCGGGCTCCGACCCGGTCGGCGTTCTCCGCGAGCCAGAGGCGGAGGCTGGTCCGCCCGAGGGGAGAGCGGTCGGAAACCAGCAGGCTCGCCATCAATCCCTCGAGCTCGTCGCGGGTCAGGATCACGTCGCGCACGAGGGACCCGACCAGCCTCGAGAGAAAGAGGGCGAGCCCCGGCTGCACGCCAATGATCCGGGCCCGGCTCCTGACCGTCTCGGCCAGGAGGAGGACCAGCTCTCGGAACGTGTAGGTCTCGGGCCCGACGACATCCAGGACGACGTTCTCGCCCTGGCCGGCCACCCGGACGGCGATCTCTGCCACGTCCTCCACAAACACGGGCTGGAGCCGGTACTCCCCCGACCCCGGGAGGGCGAAGATCGGGAACCGCCTCAGGAGCCAGGCCAGGTTGTTAATTAGGATATCTTCCGCCCCGAAGATCACGGTCGGGCGAAGGATCGCGTAGGACAGCCCCGACCGGACGATGGCATCCTCAACGACCCCCTTCCCCCTGAAGTAGGGCAGGCGCGACCCGGCGTCGGCCCTCGTGATGCTCACGTGGACGATCCGGCGCACGCCGGCCTCCCGGGCGGCTCCGATCAGCACCCGGGTGTTCGCGACGGCCGTGTCGAAGGTGACGTCCGCCAGGGGAAACCGGATCCAGTACGTGTTGTAGAGGGTGGTCGCGCCCCGGAGGCTCCTGACGAGAGCCGCCGGGTCTTCGAAGGCGAGGGGGAAGACGCTCACCGCCTCGGCGAAGGGGTGATGGCGGCCCGGATGGGCCGTGAGCGTCCTGACCTCCTTCCCCATGGCCAGCAGGCGCCGGGCGATGTACCGGCCCGTGTAGCCGAAGGCCCCGGTGATGACGGTCAGCTCAGCCATCTCGCCTCAACGCAATAACGCATGCCTGACCCCCTTGAAGTTTGTTCAGAGAATGAATACTATTCATCCATGCCCGGCGCCGCCCCGTGGCTCACCCCCGAGCACGACGCGTTCCGCAAGGCCCTCCGGACCGTGGTCGAGCGCGAACTCGCCCCCCACGCCGACGAGTGGGAGGCGGCCGGGATCTTCCCCCGCGAGATCTTCGCCCTCATGGGGAAGCTCGGCTACCTGGGGCTGCGCTTCTCCCCCGACTACGGCGGGGCCGGGCTCGACTTCTGGTACACGCTGATCCTCGCCGAGGAACTCGTCAAGTGCGGAAGCGTGGGGACGGCCGTGGGGCTCCTGGCCCACATGGAGTTTGCCCTCTCGGTCATCGACGCGCGCGGGACGCCCGAGCAGAAGACCGAGTACCTGGCTCCCGCCATCCGGGGGGAGAAGATCGCGGCCATCGGGATCACCGAGCCCGGGGCCGGCTCTGACGTGGGCGCGATCCGCACCACTGCCCGTCGCACAGGCGGCGACTGGGTGATCAACGGCGCCAAGACCTTCATCACGAACGGGACCCGGGCTGACTTCCTCTCCCTCCTGGCCCGCACCGGCGATCCCGGGCCCCGCGGCCTCTCGGTGATCATCTTTCCGACGGACACGAAGGGGTTCCGCGTCGGCAAGGCGTTGCGGAAGATGGGAGCCCACGCCTCGGACACGGCGGAGCTGTTCTTCGATGAGTGCCCCGTTCCCCTGAGGAACCTGGTCGGCGAGGAGGGGCGAGGCTTCGGCTATGTGATGGACCACTTCAAGGGCGAGCGGCTGGTCCTCTCGGGCCTCGCGCTGGGGGTCATGGAGCGCCTCTGGCAGGAAGGGACCCGCTACGCCGGCGAGCGACAGGTCTTCGGCAAGCCTCTCGGCCAGTTCCAGGCCTGGCGCCACCGGCTGGCGGATGCCCGCACGACCATCGAGGCCGCGCGCCAGCTCACCTACTGGGCCTGCGAGCGCCTCAACCGCGACGGCCCCGACGCGAGCCTCGCCGTCTCCATGGCCAAGCTCTTCACCGCCGAGCACGTCAAGCGCGTGGCCAACGAAGTCTTCCAGCTCCACGGCGGCTACGGCTACATCGAGGAATCGCCCATCTGCCGCCTCTACCGGGACGTGGCGGGCTTCACCATCGGCGCGGGGACCAGCGAGGTCATGCGGGAGATCATCGCGCGGGAGGCACAACTCTAGCCCACCGCGGGTGGCGGAAGCCGGCCCGCGAGCGGGCGGGTGGCGCAGGGTGCAGTCCCCGCGGGGCCGCGCGCAGTGGGCCCCCCTCGTCCCGTCCGCCGCGCGCAGCGCGGCGTTCGGGCGAGCGGGTGACGGAGCCGGGCCCGCGGGGGCTGCACCCTGCGACAGGCCCCGCAGCGTAAACCCGGAGGGACTGATGGAACGGATCGGCGCGATCGACGCCTGGGCGTCGCTCATCACCCCGCAGGGGGCCACGCAGTGGCCGGCGGAGTTCGTCCACATCTTCAAGCGCTACAAAGTGGACCGCCGGATGCTGGAGGGCATGACCCTCGAGACGATGCTGGCCGAGATGGACGAGGCCGACGTCGAGATCGCGGTCTTCTCGGCGTTCGGCTACGGCGATCTCCACGTCGTCTCCAACGAGACGGTGGGAGAGGTCGTCAAGAAGCGCCCCGACCGCTTCATCGGGGCTGGCACCGTGGACCCGCGCAAGCGCCCGATGGAGGTCGCGCGGGAGATCGAGAGGATGGTGAAGGACCTGGGGATCCGGATCGTGAGGCTCGAGCCCTACGCCTACGGCGGCGACCCGTACACGGGGCTCCCCCCCAACGACAAGCGCTACTGGCCCGTGTACCTCAAGTGCGTGGAGCTGGGCGTCCCGGTGGCCATCCAGGTCGGCCACACCGGGCCCCTCATGCCGTCGGAGTGCGGCCGGCCGATCTACCTGGACGAGGTGGCGCTGGCCTTCCCCGAGCTCGTGATCTTCGGCTGCCACCTGGGCCAGCCGTGGCACGAGGAGATGATGATCCTGGCCTGGAAGCATCCCAACGTGTACGTGGAGACGTCCGCGCGACCGGCCAAGTTCTGGCCGCCGTCCTTCCTCGACTTCGTCAAGGGGTGGGGGCAGGACAAGGTGATCTGGGGAACGGACTACCCGCTGGTCTCCTTCAAGCGGGCGCGCGAGGACGTGGACTCGGTGGGCCTGCCGATCGAGATCAAGCGAAAGCTCCTGCGCGAGAACTTCCTCCGCGCCCTTCGGTGTCAGACACCGGTGTCTGACATCGGCGAGGGGCGCAAATGATTCACCCGTACGCGTACTACCTGGGCCGCGCGGCCCGCTGGTATCCCGAGCACGTCGCCGTCATCGAGGGCGAGACCCGCCTGACCTACCGCGAGCTGGACGCGCGCGTCAGCGCCCTGGCGCGCGCGCTCCACTCTCTCGGGGTGAGGCCCGGCGATCGCGTCGCGGTGCTCCAGGCCAACACCCACCAGTTCATGGAGGCGCTGGCGGGAGTGGCGCGAACCGGCGCGGCCTTCGTCCCCATGCTGGGGATCCTCACCGAGGCCGACCACGCCTACATGCTGGCCGACTGCGACGCCCGGGTGCTGATCGCCCCCGCCGCGGCACTCGGGGCGCGGGCGCGCGCGCTGAAGGAGCGCGTCCGGGACCTTCGTCACGTGATCGCGGTGGACGGAGGCGACGGGACGCTCGATTATGAGCCGCTCCTCAAGGCCCACGCGGGCGATGGCCCCCTGTTCCGCGGGAGCGAAACTGACTTGGCCCAGATCCTCTACACCTCGGGCACCACGGGGAAGCCCAAAGGGGTCGTCCACACCTTTGCCTCCACCCAGGCGGCGATGTTCGCCTGGGTCGCCATCGCCCGGCGGCGCCCGGGCGACGTGGCGCTCCTCTACACTCCCATGAGCCACTTCGCGGCCCGCCTCATGGACTCGGGCTGGGTCGCCGGGAGCACGGCCGTGATCCTCCAGGCCCCGGATCCTGTCCAGACGTTCGCCGCCATCGCGCGCCACCGCGTCACCCATCTCCTGGCGATCCCGACGCTGCTCCAGCTCTTCCTGA
>JACPSW010000138.1 GCA_016193045.1 Candidatus Rokuibacteriota bacterium
GAAATGCGTCCCGGCCCTGCTCAAGCGGTTGGGGATCACCCCCGGGGAGCGCCCGGTGGCGGAGGAGCAGGTTAAGCGGCAGGCCCTCGACAGCGTTCTGCCCACGACGAAGGTCAAGCTCGATCCGGGCATCTTCGTCGTTCTCTCCAACGGCACGCGCGTCCGCGCCGAGGTGAAGAAGTACAGTCCGCCGCTCTCCGTGGGGGACGAGGCGGAAGGCAAGATGTCCGGCCGGGACTTCGCCCTGCTGAAGATCCCTGGGAAAGACTTCCCCGTTCTCCCGCTGACGGACTCCAAGGGCGCCAAGATCGGCGACCCCATCCACATCCTGGGCTTCCCCGGAGTGGTGCTGAGTCACGAGCTCCTGAACCAGTCGGCCACGGTCGAGGCCTCCGTCACCAACGGCGCCGTCTCGGGCTTCAAGGAGGACAAGGAGAATCTGCCTCTGATCCAGACCGACGCCCCTGCGGCGTGGGGCAACAGCGGCGGCCCGGTCGTCACCGGCAAGGGCGAGGTCGTGGGGGTGCTGACCTTCGTCTCGCTGGCTCCGGGGCCGGAGGGCGGGATCGTCCAGGGCTTCAACTTCGTCATCCCGTCCAACTCGCTCCGGGACTTCGTCCAGGGGACTGAAGCGAAGGTGAACGCCGCGAGCCCCTTCAACAAGGTCTGGTGGGCCGGGCTGTCGGAGGAGTTCGACGGCAACTACAAGGCGGCTGAGCGCTACTTCAGCGAAGCGAACAAGCTGGTGCCCAACCTCCCGGACGTCAAGCGGATGCTCGCCGAGGCCCAGGACAAGATCAAGAACCCGCCGCCCCGGCCGTTCCCCTGGGCGTGGGTCACCCTCGGCGTGACCCTCGCCAGTCTCGGGAGCTACGGCGCTATGTGGGGACGCAAGTGGTGGAAGAACCGCTTCCGGATCTCCCCCTCCGCCGTCGTCCATCTCCTCGAGGAAGGGAAGAACCCGCTGGTCCTCGACGTCCGGAAGCCGTCGGCCTTCGAGGCGAGCCCCCTCAAGATCCCCGGCGCCCTCTACGTTTCCCCGGAGACCATCGACGCGGGCAAGTACGACCTGGAGGTCGAGGCGACCCGCACGGTCGTCGCCTACTGCACCTGACCCGACGAGGCCACGAGCGCCAGGATGGCGCAAAAGCTGAGGCGGATGGGATACAGGGACGTGAAGATTCTGAAGGGCGGCCTGGGGGCCTGGGCCAACGCCGGGCTCCCCCTCGAGGCCAAGGCCGGCCTCCCGACGATCGGGGTCGAGCTTTACAAGAGCATGCTCGGCGGCGTCTGACCTTCGGCCCTCAGACCAGCCGCTGGCGGATCCGCGACGAGGTGAAGTCCACGGCCATGACCAGCGCGATCAGGACCAGCAGCACCGTGGACGCCGCCGGATAGTTGAGCATCCGCAGATACGTCTGGATGTAGAAGCCGATCCCCCCCGCCCCCACGAACCCCAGGATCGCCGCTGCCCGGATGTTGGTCTCGAAGCGATAGAGGGTGAACGAGATGAAGAGCGGCAACAGCTGCGGCACGACGCCGAAGCGCAGCACCTGGAGTCGCGTGGCGCCCGCGGCGCTCACCGCCTCCACCGGGCCCGGGTCGATGGCCTCGATGGCCTCCGAATAGAGCTTGGCCAGGATCATCGTCGTGTACGCCACGACGGCCAGCACGCCGGGAAACGGCCCCAGCCCCACGGCGGCGACGAAGAAGAGCGCGTAGACGAGCGTGTCGATGGCCCGGAGCGCGTTGAGCAGGGAGCGCACCCCGTAAAAGAGCCAGGCCGGGGCCACATTCCGGGCCGCCACGAACCCCAGGGGAAGGGCCGCCACCGCGGCCACGGCGGTTCCCACCACGGCGATCTGGAGGGTCTGCAGCGCTCCCCTGCCCGCGCTGCCGAGCACCGAGAAATCGGGCGGGAACATGCGCCGCAGGAAGTCGGCCATATAGGGAAGCCCCTCGACCATCCTGAAAAGGGACAGCTCGGTCTCCCAGGCCGACCAGAGGAAGAGGGCCAGGCCCACCGCGACGCCCGTCCACCGGCGCGCCGTCCTCATCCCGCTCCCCCGCCGAAGATCGCGTCCACGATCTCGTCGGTGACGCCGGCGGCGCCGCCGTCGTAGACGACGCGCCCGTTGCGAAGCCCGATGACCCGCTGCCCATACTCCAGGGCCAGATCCATCACGTGCAGTGTCGTGATCACCGTGATGCCGTCCTCCTCGTTGATCCGGCGCAGCAGGTCCATGATGGTCCGGGAGAGCGCCGGATCCAGGCTCGCCATCGGCTCGTCGGCCAGAATGGTCCGCGGCTCCTGCACGAGCGCCCGCGCGATCGCCACCCGCTGTTGCTGCCCGCCGGAGAGCGTGTCCGCCCGCCGGTGGGCGAGCTCCGCCAGCCCGACGCGGGCCAGGACGGCGTCGGCCAGGACGCGGTCGCGCCTGGGGAACGACCCGACGAGGGACCTGAGCTCCGGAACGTGCGAAAGCCGGCCGACCAGGACGTTGTCGAGGACGGACAGGCGCTTGATCAGATTGAACTGCTGAAAGACGAAGCCGATGCGGGCCACGAGCCGTCGCCGGGCCTCCCCCCGCGCCGCCGTGAGGCTCTCCCCGTCGATCAGGATCTCCCCCGCCGTCGGGGCCACCAGCCCGTTCAGGCAACGGAGCAGGCTCGACTTGCCCGCCCCGCTGGGGCCGATGATCGTCGCGAACTGGCCGTCGGGAATCTTCAGCGAGACGTCCCGCAGCGCGACGGTGTTCGGCGGGTAGACCTTCGTGAGACCGCGGACCTCGATCACGCTCGGGGGACCGGCTCCCCCCGCTTCCCGGCGAGAAAGTGGAGGTGAAGGTGGTACACGACCTGACCGCCCTCCGGCCCGCAGTGGCAGTTGACGCGGTAGCCCCGCTCCGCCACGCCCTTGGCCTCACCGAGCCGTCGGGCCACCAGGAAGCACTTGCCGACCAGCTCGGCGTCGGCCGGCGTCAGCGTCGCGACCGAGTCGATGTGGCGCTTGGGAATGATCAAGATGTGGACCGGGGCCTTCGGATACAGGTCTCGAAAGGCGAGCACCTCGGCGTCCTCGTACTCGACGTCCGCGGGGGTCTCCCGCGCAACGATCCTGCAGAAGATGCAACTCCGGCTCATCCTGCGCCGCTCCTCGCGTATAATGCCCCTATGGGCACGTGCCCCCGGTGCAAGCAGAGGATCCGACGAAACGGCAACCACATCAGGCTCGGCCAGGTCTGGTACCACAAGACCTGCCCCGCCCGCCCCGCCAAGCCCAAGCCAGCCTAGCCTGCATTATTCACGAACCACCGTCGAGTGTAGCGGGCGGGGCCTGTCGCAGGGCGCAGCCCCCGCGGGTCCGGCTCCGTCACCCGCTCGCCCGAACGCCCCGCTGCGCGCGGCGGACGGGACGAGGGGGGCCCACTGCGCGCGGCCCCGTGGGGGCTGCACCCCGCGCCACCCGCCCGGTCGCGCCATCGCCGCTCGTGAATAAACCGCGCTAGAAGGTGCCGCCACCGCCGCCGAAGCTCGACCCCCCGCCGCCGCTTCCCCGGGCGCCGCTGAGCCAGGCTGACCGGACGTCGCGCCCGAACCCCTCGATCCCGGTCGAGTAGCCCCGGATGGAGAAGGGCGTGTCGGACTCGTACCACGCCGGCGCATCCACCGCGAGCCCCTCGAAGTTCCAGATCCAGGCCTCTTCCACGCCGAGGGCGATGGCATACGGGAGCCACTTGTGGAGCGTGTCCGTGGGCAGGCGGTTCAGCCGGTCTTTCTCGGCGCGCTCCAGGAACTCCTGAAACCCCAGGATCTGGAGCTTCGTCCGCGCTCCCTTGAAGGTCTTCCGCGGCATGACCCGGGCGAAGGCCAGGACGAGCAGCCCCGACGCCGCCAGGGCCACGAGCATGGAGAGCGAGCCCCCGGGCGCGTCGCCTCCCCAGACCGAGAACAAACTGAACGGGAGCGCCAGGAGCAGGCCGCCGATGATGCGCCAGAACCGGCGGACCGCTCGGGGGGAGGCGAGAAAATACTTCTTCTTGACCAGGTCCCGGTAGAGCTGGTCGCGGATCGGGGGGAAGATGGCCCGGGAGTCCCGCCTGACCTCGGAGAGCAGCTTCTGGTCGGTCACCCCCCCGTGACCGAAGACCTGGGCCAGCACGATGACCTCGAAGTCCGCGATGTCGGGATCGCCCAGCCAGGGCTTGGGGAGCGTGAAGAGATAATCGGCCGGCTCGAGGAGCCCCGCGCTGCTGACCTGCTTGATGTGCAGGTGGCCGCGCACGGCGAGGTCCACCACGGTGGCCACGACGTCCCGCGGGTGCACCGTCTCATCCACGAGCGCCCCGGCCTCGCCGGGCCTGACCCCCGCCGGCGGTTCATACTCCGCCTTGACCGACCGCTCGCGGAGCGGATCGCGCCCGAAGCGGCGCCAGGCGACCACACACCCGGCGAAGACCAGGAGCGGGAGGACGAACCAGCGCTGGTCCAGGAGAAACCAGGCGACGCGCTGCGCCGCGGAGGGAAAAGCGACGTGCCCCTTCGGCCATCCCACCACCACGGTCAACCCCTCGCGGATCCCCAGCGGCCGCGTCGCCTGGAACAAGAGCACGTTCTCGGCCTGGTGCAGCGTGTAGTCCTTGCCGACGGCCCCGAGCGGCCCGGTGAACGCCGTCACCCGAACCGACCCCATCGGGACCGTGCGCGGCAGCCCCACGACCGCCTCCGCGTCGCGGATCGTCGCCGCCCACTCGGTCCCGACGACGTTCCAGTAGAGCTCGTCGTGGTCGTCGAAGGCGAGGAGCCCCCGGCGCACCCGGTAGAGGATCGTCACGGTCCGCGTGGCATCCTGGGCCCCCGGCACCCAGGCCTTGATCTTGAGGTCCCGCCCCGGGTACGAGACCTCCGTCCTGAGCGGCTGGCCGCCGTCGTCGAGAACCTGGATGCCGTCGACGCGGAGATCGTAGCGGAAGCCCTGGCGCTCATAGCGGATCGGGATCGTGCGGTAGATGCCCTGGTGCCGCCCCCGGAAGGCGAACGCGATGGTCTCCTGGATCAGAAGGCTCGAGTCCGGGTTCACCTGGAGCGAGACCTTGAACGATTCGATGGAATAGGAGCGCGTCTGGGCTCCCGCGGGAGCGATCACGAGGAGGAGGAGGACGAAGACAAGGACAAGCCGCGGGACTCGCCCCATGAGGGCCCGGCTACGTGCCGAACGAGACGCGCGGAACCTGGCGCTCCTCCGGCCGCTCGAGCTCGAAGAACTCACGCTTCTTGAACTGGAAGGTGGACGCGACGAAGTTCGACGGGAAGCTCTCGATGGCGGTGTTGAGGTCGCGGACGACGGCGTTGTAGTACCGGCGCGAGTTCTGAATCGCCCCCTCGATGTCCCCCAGATCCGACTGGAGTTGCTGGAAGTTCTGGTTAGCCTTGAGCTCCGGATAGGCCTCGGCCACGGCGAAGAGGTTGCGGAGGGCCTGGGTGAGCTGGTTCTCCGCCTGGGCCCGCGCCTCGGGCGAGCCGGCGGTCACGGCCGCGCTCCGCCAGCGCGTCACCTCCTCGAAGGTCTTCCTCTCATGGGACGCATACCCCTTCACGGTCTCCACGAGGTTGGGGACCAGATCGGTCCGCCGCTTCAGCTGAACGTCGATATCCGACCACGCCTCGCCCGAGCGCTGGGTCAGCCCTACCAGGCGGTTGTAGGTGGCGATGGCGAACCAGACCACCAGCGCCAGGACGATCAGGAAGATCCATCCGCCCAGGGTCATCGTCATCGCGTCCCTCCACGCCCGCCACAGGGGACGATCATTGCCCCGTATGATAGCGAGGGCGGGAAACCAGCGTCAACGAAATTGGCAGGGGGCGGACGGCTACCCTTCGAGGATGAAGGTGACCTCGATGGTGGCCCGATACTCTGTGATCTTCCCCTTCTCCACGTGGGCTTTCTGCTCCACGAGGTGGATCCCCGTCACGCCTCTGAGGGTCTTGTTGGCCCGCTTGAGGGCCGCGTTCACGGCGTCCTGCCAGCCCCGGGGAGAGGATCCGATGATCTTGGTCACCCGTGCGACGGCCATGGCCCTACCTCCTCGGCCGGAATGGGGGATTGGCGGGCACTGTAGGGGCGAATGGGGCGGCTGTCAAGGGGTCCCGGACCGGGTGGACACACTGAGGTCAGCTCCCAGACCTCGGCCAGCCTGCCGGTACTCTTCACGCGGCGGGGCGAAAATATCGAGCACGACACATCGCGTGTCGAGCGCGCGACCACCGTGGGGGACGTGCGGTGGAGTCTGCCAGAAGTCCCCTGCCTTTACATGGTGTTCCACGCCGTCCTGGATGCGGATCCATTCCCCCTCCAGGCAGACTCCCCATTGCTCGTTGGGGTGGGAGTGGATCGGTGAGACCGCGCGCGGTTCCAGGGTCACCACCGAGAGCATCACGTTGACTCCAGGGAAAATACGGGCCGTGATGCCCTGCGCGAGTTCGCGGATGATTCCGCCTTCGCGCAGGTTGTGGAAGTGCTTCAGATCCGTCATGTGCCAGATCCTCCTAGCCGCCTTTTCGTCGCAAGCCACGGGTGAGGATCGAGCCTCTCATGCTTAGAAGTGGTGGAGGGTAAGGGATTCGAACCCTCGACCTCGGCGTTGCGAACGCCGCGCTCTCCCAACTGAGCTAACCCCCCGACGAACCGCTATTGTAGCAGATTCGGCTCAGGGCTTCCCGGACTCCGGCGGCGCGTAGCCGCGGAGGAACGGCGTGAGGAGGTCGATGGGGATGGGGAAGAAGGTCGTCGTGTTCCTCTCCGAGGCAACTTCACGCATGGTCTGGAGGAAGCGCAGCTGGACGGCGATCGGATAGCGCGCCAGCACCTGGGCGGCATCCGACAGCTTGGCCGCCGCCTGGAACTCGCCGTCCGCGTTGATGACCTTGGCCCGGCGCTCGCGCTCGGCCTCGGCCTGCTTGGCCATGGCGCGCTGCATGTCCTGGGGGAGGTCGATGTGCTTGACCTCCACGTTGGTGACCTTGACGCCCCAGGGATCGGTGTGCTCGTCGATGATCTTCTGGAGCTGCTGGTTGATCTTGTCGCGGGCCGCGAGCAGGTCGTCGAGCTCCTGCTGGCCCAGGACGCTCCGCAGTGTCGTCTGGGCCATCTGGGAGGTCGCGTAGAGGTAGTCCTCCACCTGGATGATCGCCTTCTCGGGGTCCAGCACGCGGAAGTAGATCACGGCGTTCACCTTGATCGAGACGTTGTCGCGCGTGATCACGTCCTGGGGCGGCACGTCCATGGCGACGGTGCGGAGGCTCACCTTCACCATCTTGTCCACGAACGGGATCAGGAGCAGGAGACCGGGGCCCAGGCCGTCGCCCCCGGGGTTGAAGACCGACCGGGCCTTCTTTCCGAGGCGGAAGATGACGCCCCGCTCGTACTCCCGGAGGATCTTGACCATGGAGCTGAAGAAGAACAGCACCGCGGCGGCCGCGAGGATGATTCCGAACAGCAGGTTGAATTCAGGCATAGCCTCCTCCTAAGAGCCCGTCGCTTTCGTCACTTTCAGGGTCAGCCCGTCGATCCCGGTCACCTTCACCGGCTCCCCCTCGGCCACGGCCCCGCCCTCGGCCACCGCCCGCCAGTGCTCCCCCTGGATGAACACCTCCCCGGCCGGATCGAGCGGCGAGCGCGCTACCCCCACCTGCCCGATCATCCCCGAGGCGCCCGTGCTGGGCGTCTGGAACAGCGCCCGGACCCCGGCTGTCACGGCGAAGGCAAAGAACCCCGCCGTCGTCCCCACGGTCGGCAGGATCACCCACCAGGAGACCCGGATCCCCGCCTCGGGGGCGTCGAAGAGCATCATGGAGCCGAGCAGCAGCGAGATGATGCCGCCGATGGAGAGGACGCCCTGGCTCACCACCTTGATCTCGGCGATGAGGAGCACGACGCCGAACAGGAGCAGCAGGAGCCCGGCATAGTTGATCGGCAGGGTCTGGAACGCGAAGAAGGCCAGGATCAGGCTGATCCCACCCAGGACGCCTGGAAGGATCACGCCGGGGTTGGACAGCTCGAAGAAGAGCCCGAGCATCCCGACCATCATCAGGATGTAGGCGATGTTGGGGTCGGTGATGATCGTCAGGAACCGGTCCCGGAATCCGATCTCCACCTTCTTGATGGGGGCCTCCGCGGTCCGGAGCGTCACCGGGCCCTTGACGGTCTTCACGGTCCTGCCGTCGATCTTCACGAGGAGATCGGCGACGTTCTCGGCGATGAGGTCCACCACCTTGAGCTTCACCGCCTCGCGCTCCGTGGCGGACACCGACGCCCGGACCGCCTTCTCCGCCCATTCGGCGTTGCGTCCCCGCTGGGTCGCGATGGTGCGCGCGAAGGCCGCCGCGTCGTTCTCGATCTTCTTCGCGCTTTCCTTGTCGATCTGCCCGCCGCCCACTGCGACCGGATGCGCCGCCCCGATGTTCGTGGCCGGCGCCATGGCCGCCACGTGCGCCGCCATCGTGATGAAGACGCCCGCCGAGGCGGCGCGGGCGCCCGTGGGGCCCACGAAGACGATCACCGGAAGTTCGGCGCCCAGCTCCCGCTGGACGATGGCCCGCATGGAGCGCTCGAGCCCGCCGGGGGTGTCGAGCTGGATGATCAGGGCCTGGGCCTTCTCGGCCTGAGCCCGGTCGATGGCCATCGAGACCAGGCGGAGCGTGACGGGGCTGATGACGCCGTCGATCTGGATCAGCGCGACGGGCTCGACTGCCCAGGCCGGCGCCAGCCCGAGGACGACGAGCGCAAGCGGAAGAAAGGGGATGAGGAATCGCGTCATGGATCGCACCTACGGGTTGACTATACCACAGCCGGAAAGGCTCAGCGGGCCCCCCGCTGGAGGGCGAGAAGGCTGAGAAATTCGAACAGGAGGTTGGCCGCGAGGAGGGCCGTCACCTGCCCCGGGCCGTCGTAGAGCGGGGAGACCTCCATGACGTCGGCGCCGATGAGCGTCAGTCCCCGAAGCGCGCGCACGAGGCTCACGGCCTCGTAGGCGGTGAGCCCGCCGACCTCAGGCGTTCCCGTGCCCGGGGCGTAGGCCGGATCCACGGCGTCGATGTCAAAGGAACAGTAAAGGGGCGTGCCCGCGAGTCGCCGCAGCCGTTCGGCCACCGAGGCGATGCCCCGCTCCTTGACCTCTTCGATCCGGATCACTTCGAGCCCGTGCTGAGCATGAAAGGCAAAATCGTCAGACCCGTAGAGGGGGCCGCGGATGCCGACCTGGATCGTGCGCCGCGGGTCGATCAGCCGCTCCTCCACCGCCCGGCGGAACGGGGTTCCGTGGAAGTACTTGGAGCCGAAGTATTCGTCCCAGGTGTCCGGATGGGCGTCGAAGTGGACCAGCCCGAGCGGCCCGTGCCGCCCGGCGAGGGCGCGGAGGATGGGGAGCGTGACGGAGTGGTCGCCTCCCACCGAAACGGGGATCACACCGTGCTCCACCAGGCGCCCCATCTCCCGCTCGACCGCCTCGAAGGTCCGCTCGATGGAGATCGGTGCCACGTCCACGTCGCCGTAGTCGGCCACCCGGAGCCTTTCGAAGGGGGAGACCCCGAGGACGGGGTTCCAGGGGCGGATCAGGGACGACTGGTCGCGGACGGCCCGCGGGCCGAAGCGGGCCCCCGGCCGGTAGGACGCGCCGCCGTCGTACGGAATCCCCACGAGCGCCACGTCGAGCCGCTCGGGCTCCCGCACGTGGGGCAGGCGCATGAAGGTCGGCGGCTGGCCGAAGCGCGGCGAGCGGAAGGCGTCAGGCGGCCTGAGGTCGCTCACCCCGACGGCTTGGTGGAAACGAAGATCGTGTGGGCGGAGGTGGGCTGGGACTCGGGCCTGGCATCCGCGAAGCGATAGCGTCGCTCCCCCGTCTCGGCGTCGAGGAGCGTCTGCTCCAGGAGCTTCACCGCGACCTTGGAGGCCACGTAGGGGCGCCGGATATCCATCGGGTTCTTCTGGAGGTGGGCCTTCCACGCCCCCAGCCGCGTCCTCGTCTGGATGAGCCCCTTGACCATTCCCAGGTCGTTCAGGAGCGCCACGTCGACGGCGGGGCCGAGGAAGATGGCGCCGGCGATCCGGTCCCCGTCCCACACCAGCTTCCGGTAGATCGGACGGGAGGCGTTCTCCACCACCGTGGTCTCCTTCCCGTCGCCTCCCCAGAGACCGAAAGAGGCCGTCTGGAGCGTCACCACATCCAAAATGTTCATGCCGAGACTGCCGGCATACGCGACCGCGCGCCCCGCCATGTTGGCTCCGGCGACTCGCCCGTGCTCCACCGCCGTCGGCTGGATCGCGTGGACGGCCGGGGTCCCCGTGGAGAGATCGATCCCTTCGGCCACATCGCCGGCGGCGTAGACATCCGGGATGTTCGTCCGCAGGTGATCGTCCACGAGGATCCCATGGTTCGTCCTGATCCCCGAGTCCTTGACCAGGTCCAGGTTCGGCCTCACCCCCACGGCGATCACCACCAGGTCGCAGGTGAGCGACCTCCCGTCGGACAGCGTGACGACCTTCCGGCCGCCGCGATCCGCGATCTCGGTGGCCCTGACCCCCACGTGACAGGCGACCCCCTTCTTCTCGAGCCACTTCGATGCCAGCTCGGCGCTCCGGCGGTCGAGCATCCGCGGAAGGATCTGGGGCTCCACCTCCACCACCTGAAGCTCGCAGCCGGTCTTGGCCAGGGCGTTCAGGACGATGAAGCCGATGAAGCCCGCCCCGGCGAACACCACCTTCGCCTTCTTTCCCTTGACCCGAGACAGGATCGCCCGCGCGTCAGCCAGCGTCCAGAGGTTGGAGACCCCCGGGCCCGACGCCCCCGGGATGTCCGCCCTCAGGGGGGACGAGCCCGTGGCGATCAGGAGGGTGTCGAAGGGGACCGTGCTCGCATCGGCGAGAGTCAGCGTCTTTCCCCTGGGCTCGACGCGGTCCACGCGCTGGATGAGCGTCTTGACCTTGAGCCGCTCGAAGTAGCGGTCCTTCCCCGTGAAGACGTGCTCCTCGGAAATCTCCCCCGCCATCAAGTAGGGCAGGACCATGCGGGAGTAGGCGGGCTCGTCGGAGATCAGCGTGATCTCGTCGGCGGGAGCGAGGTCGCGGAGAGTCTCGATGGCGAAGATTCCCGCGGGGCCGCCCCCCACCACCACGTGGCGTCTCACGCGAGGCCGAGGTCGGCGAGCTTGGCCGGGGTCGGGCGCCCGTCCGCGTCCCACCCCCGGATCTCGTAGTAGCGCGGCAGCATCTCGGCGAGCCGGTTCACCATGCCGGCGCTGGGACCCGACGGCGTCGGCTCGGCCAGCATGCGCCGCGGCAGCGTGTCGTCCTTGGCGGTGAACCCCGCGCGGAGGTTGAAGAGGCGCTCCAGGTTGTGGATGCGCTCGCCGATTTTCAAGATCTCCTCCACCGTGTAGGGGAGTCCCGTCGCCGCCGCCAGCATCGGCACGACGTCCTTGGGACCGATCGCCGAGTCCACGAAGGAGCAGAGGCCGGAGGCATCGTACGAGCCCGCCCCGGTATCCTGGAGTTTCTTCGTCAGCTCCGCCTTCCCGTCCGTGGCGGTCCGGTCCATCTTGCCGAAGACTTCAGCGCCGGCGGTAAAGGCGCGGAGGTGGCAGGCCCCGCGGTTGGAGGTCGCGTAGCCGAGCCCCATCCCCTGGAGCCCCCGGGGATCGTACGCCGGGAACTCCTGCCCCTTGACCCCCATGAACAGTTCGGGATGGCCGAACCTGGCGGTCAGGCGCATCGCGCCTTCTGCCAGCTCAGCGCCGATGCCGCGGCGCCACCCGGTGTCCTCCACCATCTTCAGCAGCGCCCCGCCCGATCCGAACCTGAGGGCGATGCCGCACTGCTCCTCGGTGAGCACGCCCTTCTCGTAGAGCTCCATGGCCGCCGCGACCGTGACCCCCATGGAGATCGGATCCATCCCCAGCTCGTTGCAGAGGTAGTTCGCCATCAGGATCGCATCCTGGTCCGCGATGCCGCAGTCGGCGCCCAGGGACCAGGCATTCTCGTACTCGGGCCCCTCCGCGGCCATCCGCCAGTTCTTGCGCGACGTGTAGATGGTGTATCGCTCCACGCCCCCGCCCGTCACCTTGGTGACCCGGCCGCAGGCGATCGTGCAGGCGAAGCACGCCTTGTTCGTCAGGAGCCGCCCCGACTTCTTCAACGCCCCGGCGCCGATCTGCTGGACCCCCTCGAACTGGCCCTGCTGGTGGTTGAAGGTCGGCAGCGCCCCGACCTCGTTGATCGGATCCATGGTGGCCAGGGTGCCGAACTTCGCGAACCCGCTCCCCGTCACGGGGTTCTTGGCCATCCGCGCCTTGGCCGTCCAGGTGGCTTCCAGGAACGCCTTGGGCTCCGCGAGCGCGACGCCACGCGTTCCCCTCACGGCGATCGCTTTGAGATTTTTCGAGCCCATCACGGCGCCGACTCCCGACCGGCCGGCGGCGCGGTGACGGTCGTTGATGATGCACGCGAAGCGAACCAGGCGCTCGCCCGCCGGGCCGATCGACGCGACGACGGCGTCGGGGACACCGCTCTCCTCCCGGATCAGGTCCTCCGTTTCCCAGGTCGTCCTTCCCCAGAGATGGCGGGCGCTGCGGATCTCCACCTCGTCGTCGTAGATCCAGAGGTACATGGGCTCGGGGGCCTTCCCCTCGACGATCACCATATCGTAGCCGGCGAACTTCAGCTCCGGCCCCCAGTGCCCGCCGGAGTTGGAGGTCGTGATGGCGCCGGTCAGAGCCCCCTTCGTCACCACCATGTAGCGGGCGCCGCAGGAGGCGTTGGTGCCGGTGAGCGGTCCGGTCGCGAAGATCAGCTTGTTGTCGGGGGAGAGGGCATCCACCCGCGGGTCCATTTCGGCGAAGAGGTAGCGGGCGCCGAGCCCCCGGCCGCCGATGAAGTCTCGCGCCCAGGCAATGTTGAGCGGCTCGACCTTCACGCTTCTCCGCGTGAGGTCGACGCGGAGGATCTTCCCCGTCCAGCCGCCCATCACGCGCTCAGCTCGAGCTGCTCACGGCTTCGAGATACCGGGAATGGACCTTGTCCGCCCAAGGGGTCATCCAGTCGGGGGCCGCCGCTTCGTACACGATGGCGGCGGTAGGGCAGGCCCGGGCGCACGCCGGGTCCCCCTCACACAGGTTGCACTTGAAGGCCTTCTTCGTGTCCGGGTTGTAGAACATCGTGCCGAAGGGACAGGCGATCGTGCAGAGCGCGCACCCGACGCAGGTCTGCTCCAGCACCACCTTGGCGCCGGTGGCGAGGTTGACGGCGATCGCGTTCACCGGGCAGGCCGTCATGCACCAGGCCTCCCGGCACTGAAAACACGTGTACGGCGCGTAGGAAGCCTGCTCGTCGAAGAGGTGGACGCGGATCACCGAGCGCGACGGCTGGAAGGCCCCCGTCTGGACGAAGGAGCACGCCAGCTCGCACTGCATGCAGCCGGTGCACTTCTCGGGAACGATCCTGAGCATGCGATGGGCCATGAGGGCTCCGGTGGATCGATCAAAGCATGAGGTTCAGGTTCGAAAGCGATCTGGCGAGATGCTCGATCTCCGCCGGCGTCGTGTGAACCGAGAAGCTGGCCCGAAGGGTTCCGACCACGCCGAGCCTCCGCATGAGCGGCATCGCGCAGTGATGACCGGCGCGAACGGCAATGCCCTCTTGGTCCAGGAGGTGGGCGACATCGTGAGGATGCAGGCCGCGGACGTTGAACGCGACCACGGCTCCCTTGATCTCGGGGTTCCGCGGCCCGTAGATGGTGACGTCCCCGTTCTTGGCCAGGAGGTCCAGCGTCAGGCGGCAGAGCGCCTGCTCGTGGGAGGCGACGGCCTCCATGCCGACCCCGGACAGGTACTCCACGGCCGCCCCGAGGCCGACGATGGGCGCGATGGGCGGCGTCCCGGGCTCGAAGCGCCAGGGCAGATCGTTCCACTGGGCGTGGTCGATCCATACCTCCTTGATCATCTCGCCGCCGCCCCAGGCGGGCTCCAGCGTCTCGAGGACCGCGCGGCGCCCGTAAAGCACTCCGACGCCCGTGGGGCCGAGCATCTTGTGCCCCGAGAAGGCGTAGAAGTCGGCACCCAATCCCTCGACGTTCACAGGCATGTGCGGGACGGCTTGGGCACCGTCCACCAGCACGAGGGCGCCGGCGGCGCGGGAGCGCTTGACGATCTCGCCGACGGGGTTGATGGTCCCGAGAACGTTGGAGACATGGGCCACCGCGACGACCCGCGTCCGGGAGGAGAGCAGGCGCGAGAACGCTTCGAGATCCAGGAACCCGTCCCCGATCACGGGCACCGCCTTCAGGACTGCCCCGCGGTCCCGGCAGAGCATCTGCCACGGAATGAGGTTCGAGTGGTGCTCCATCTCCGTGACGACGACTTCGTCGCCCGGCTTGATAGTTCGCCCGATCGCCTGCGCCACCAGGTTGATCGCCTCGGTCGTTCCGCGGGTGAAGATGATTTCTTCCCGCTCCGCGGCGCCGATGAACGCGCGCACCTTGTCGCGGGACGCCTCCAGCAGGGCCGTGGCTTCCTCCCCCAGCGTGTGGATCGAGCGGTGGACGTTGGCGTGGGTGGTCTCGTAATAGCGGCGGACCGCGTCGATCACCTGGCGCGGCTTCTGGCTCGACGCCGCGGAATCCAGGTACACGAGGGGGTTCCCGTTGATCCTTCGCTCGAGAATCGGGAAATCGGCCCGGCAGCGCTCGGCAAGAGTCATCGCGCAGCCCTTACTGCGGCGAGGGCCCCTTTCATGACTTGAAGCGGGAGCGTCACGCAGTTCATGCGCGAGGGCCGGATGTTCGCCTGGAGACGGGTGAGCAGGTCGTCGGGCCCCCATGCCAGCGCGTCGCGAATCGCGCGCCCCCGCGCCATCTCGGCGAGGAGGTCCGCCGAGGCCATGCAGATGGCGCAGGAGTCTCCCTTGAAGCGGGCATCGGCGATGCTCCCATCGGCCAGCCTGAGCTGGATCCGCACCCGGTCTCCGCAGAGCGGGTTCACGTCTTCGAAGACTGCGTCGGCGCCGACCAGGTCACCGAAAAAGCGCGGGTGACGGAAACGCTCGCTGATGACCGAGCTGTACAGCACTATTCCAGCTCGCCGCGGGGGGCACTAGGACGATACCGTGGAAACCTGAAGGCCATCTCGCGCGAGAGCAGACCGCCGTGACCGAGCGCGGCGATCTCGGCGTTCCCGACCTCCTCGCCCGCGAGGATCCGCGGCAGGACGAGGTCGAACGTCGTCGCCTGGGAGAACATCCCGCAGGTGGGCATGCCGACGACCCGGCGCTCGCCCCAGCGCGAGATCCAGAGCAGGCTGCCCGGGTGGGCGGGCGCACCGTGCCGTTCCATCCGCCCCCCCACGAGCTCCAGGGCGCTGAAGACCGGATCCAGGGGATCCAGCGCGCTGGCCCCCGCGACGATGAGGAAGTCGGCCCCCTCATCCCTCAGCGCCTCGAGCCCCTTGGCCACGGACTGCGCGCTTCGGCCCGCGTAGCGGATCGGCAGGAGCCGCGAGCCGAACCAGTCGATCTTCTCCCTGAGTGCCGTTTCGAACCGCTGGCGCTGCTTGTCGTCCAGGCTCTCGCGAGCCAGGGCGCCGAGCGTCAGCGACCTGAACGGGGCAACGGCGAGCACGCCGGCCTCGCGCGCCAGCCGCTCGACCTCCATCATGGTCGCCGAGGCGATGGCGAGCGGCGTGACTTTCGCCTTCGCCACTACCTCTCCCGCCTCCACGGGCTGGCCGTGAAAGAGGGTGAACACGGAGATCCCCTCGCACGCATTCACGTGACGGAGCGCCTCCGTGTTAACCCTGAGGAGCCCGCGCCGGGTCGCCGTCAGCGACCACTGGCCCCCGCCGAAGCCCTTGACCTGGACGCCGTCACCGACGACGGCCTGCGACAGCCGCGCCCCCGCTTCCTCCTCGTGAAGATCACCCAGCTCCAGCTCCAGGAGATGGACTTCATCCCAGTCCCCGCCGAGCACTCGCTCGGCCCCGGCCCGATCCAGCCGTTCCCCCTTGCGCCCGACGAGGGTGTCGGCCCGATCGCGCACATCGTGGCAGAGCACCCTCCCGGTCAAGGCCCCGACCGTGGCTTCCGACCTCAGAACCGCGCGGGGCTTCACCGCTTCCCCTCGCTGACCTTCCGGCTGATCGGGATCCCGGTGGCGCCACTCCGCTCGACCAGGATCTCTGCGAGGATGGCAAGGGCGATCTCAGGAGCGGTCTGGGCGCCGAGGTCAAGCCCGATAGGCACGCGGATCCGCTGCAGCAGGTCTTCGGGAACTCCCTCTTCCCGCAGGAGGTTCAGTATGGCGTTGCCGCGGCGGGTACTGCCGAGCATCCCGATGTAGCCGGCTTTGCTCTGGAGCGCATGCCGGAGCACGGGCAGGTCATACTTGTAGTCGTGGGCCACCAGGACCAGGGCCGTCACGGGGGTGAGCGAGATGGACCCGACCACTTCGGACGGAATGCCCACTTCCAGCCTGTCGACGTCGGGGAAGCGCTCGCGGGTGGCGAAGCGCGGGCGGCCATCCACCACGATCGTCCTGAAGCCGACGATCTTCGCGAGCGACACCAGCGGCATCGCCACATGGCCGGCGCCGACCACCAGGAGCGTGGAGGGCGGGCCGAAGGTCTCGACGAAGCAGCGGATGCCCTCGAGAAAGAGCGTCTTCGACACGCCGCGGCTCAGGCACTCCCGGGCTTCCGCCGCGAACCGGCGATCCAGGAACGGGTCCCCGAGCGTCCCTTCGGTCTTCCCCGTATCGAGCACGAGCAGCTTCGCCCCATTGTGAGGAGGATCCAGCCGGGTGACCAGCGCCCCCCAGCCGCCCTGCTCGGCGTGGGCGCGGAGGGTCTCGTAGTAGGTCAACGGGGGAGCGTCGGCCCGGGCGAGTTTCACGGGCTCGACGAACACCTCGATGGTCCCGCCGCAGGTGAGCCCGATCTCCCACGCCTCCTCGTCTCCCAGGTTCAGCTCCAGGAGCTTGGGGGCGTTCTCGCCGAGGACGCTTTCGGCCTCCTCGATCACCTGGGCGTCCACGCAGCCGCCGATGGTCACCGAGCCCAGGATCCGGCCGCCGGCCCCCACCAGCATCTTGGCCCCCTCCTTGCGCGGGGTCGTGCCGCGGGTGTTGACCAGCGTGGCCAGAGCCACCTTTTCCTCCGCGTTTTTCAGCCGTTCGAACTGATCGAAGAGCTCGTGCATGGCGCTCAAACTATACCACGGCGCGGCCATTCGTATAGTCTCCCCTGCTGCACCTTCCTGTGATATTCGAAGAGAGTCCGCTCCACCGTCCTGGCAGAGACCCCCATCGCCCGCGCGTGATCACGCAGCCTGCGCAGGTACTGATACCAATTCCCGAGGTCGAAACCCACGCCGCGGGGGTTCGTTCTCACGGAGTCCATCGCGAACAGGAGTTGCCAGACGCGAATATCAAGGACTCCATAGCGTCTGGGGTCGATCAACGTCAGGATCGCCGAGGCCATCGGAAGACCGACTCCGTGCAGGCTCGTCAGCAAGCTCATGCGCGTCCGCTCGCTCCGAGCGGCCAGGGCCGCCCGGGACACACGGCGAATGGTCGCGGCGGAGTTCCCGCGGCACTTCCCCATCGCCCGCGGACTCTTCCAGCGACACATCGCCAGAAATTCGTGTCGGGAGAACTCCCGCGCGCGCTTGACATGCCGGAGGCGGCGGATGAGGGCCTGCGTCCCGGCATCCTCCTCCGACACGAGCTCGTGGCGCAGCAACTGACGAAGGCTCACATACTTGACGCGCCTCACCGGCACTGCAGCAACTCCGGAACAGTCCTAGCCCGGACTATTCACGAACGGCGCGCGCGATCGGGCGGGTGGCGCGGGGTGCGGTCCCGCGGGACGGGCGGAGTGGGACCCCCTCGGCCCGTCCGCAGCTCACCTGAGCTGCGTTCGGGCGAGCGGGTGACGGAGC
>JACPSW010000139.1 GCA_016193045.1 Candidatus Rokuibacteriota bacterium
CTTGAGGGGGACGCCCGTTTTCAGGGAGCGCTCGAGCTTGGCGCGGAGCTCCGACTCAACGACGATCTCCGCCGTGCCGCGCCGGATCGTGGAGAGCTGCTCGCTGAGGTTCATCTCGGGCTCGGGAGCAGGGAGTTTGTATCACACGGGGTGTCCGGAGGCAAGAGGGGCTGTCCGCGGCCCCCGCCGACCGGTATCCGGTATAATGGGCGCGTATGGCCCCGAAGCGCCTGGAAAAAAGCCTCCGCAAGCCTCGGCGGTGGCGATGGCTCAGACGACTCGTCGCAGTCGTCGGCGTCCTCTTCCTCCTGGGGACGCTCGCCGTCACCGTGGCCGCCCTCTGGGCGTTCACCGTCCTTCCCCGCTCGCTGCCGTCGGTGACGGCGCTGGAAACCCTCCAGCCGCTGCTCGGCTCCAAGGTTTACGACGATAACGACGAGCTCTTCACGGAATTCCACGTCGAGCGCCGGATCTTCATCCCTCTCGCCCAGATCCCCAAGCCCTTGCTCGACGCCATCCTCGCGGTAGAGGACGCGCGCTTCTACTCCCACTGGGGGGTGGACCCCATGGGAATTGCCCGGGCCATTTATCAGAACTTCAGGCGGGGGCGGATCGTGGAGGGCGGCAGCACCATCACGCAGCAGCTCGCCAAGGTGCTGTTTCTCACGCCCGACAAGAGCCTGGACCGCAAGCTCAAGGAGGCCTTTCTCGCCCTCGAGCTCGAGCGCCGCTACTCCAAGGACCGCATCCTCGAGATGTACCTGAACCAGATCTACTTTGGCGCCGGGGCCTTCGGCGTAGAAGCCGCGGCGCGCACGTACTTCGGCAAATCCGTCTCCGAGTTGGGGCTGCCGGAGGCCACGCTGCTTGCGGCCCTGCCGCGGGCGCCATCCACGTACTCGCCGTTCGAGCACCCCGAGCAGGCCCGCCGCCGCCGCGCCCACGTCCTGAACCGGATGGTGGAGGTGGGCGCGATCACCAAAACTCGGGCGACCGGCGCCAATGCCTCGAGCCTCGGTCTCGTCCCACCCGAGCGGCGGCGGACGACCGGGCCGTACTACGCGGACTACATCCGGCAGCTCCTCGAAGAGAAGTACGGCGCCGACATCGTCTACAAGGGCGGCCTCAGCATTTACTCGACCATCAGCCCCACGATGCAGCTCCAGGCCGAGCAGGCCCTGCGGGAAGGGCTTAAGGCCCTGGAGGGGCGCACCGTGACCGCCGCCAAGGGCCGGCCGGTGAAAACCCCGTCCGAGCGTCCGGAGGGAGCCGTCCTGACGCTCGACCCCCAGACGGGATATATCAAGGCGATGGTCGGCGGCTACGATTTCTTCCGCAGCGAGTTCAACCGCGCGGTGCAGGCCCGGCGCCAGCCGGGGTCGGCCTTCAAGCCCTTCGTGTACATCGCCGCCCTCGAGTCGGGCCTCACCCCGGCGACGACCATCGAGGACGCCCCGGTCACGTATCCCGCCGGCCAGAATGGCAAACCCTGGAAGCCCGACAACTACGACCGGAAGTTCCGTGGCGTCACCACGCTCCAGCAGGCGGTGGAGGAGTCGATCAACGTGGTGACCGTCAAGCTCCAGGAGCAGATCGGGATCCGCCGCACCGTCGAGGTGGCGCGCCGGCTCGGCGTCCAGAGCCCCCTCAACGACGACCTCACGATCGCCCTCGGCTCCTCGGATCTGACGCTCCTCGAGCTCACCTCGGCCTACGGGACCCTCGCCACCCAGGGGGTCTGGGTCACGCCCACGGCCATCCGGTACGTGACCGACGCCGACGGGAAGCTCCTCGAGGAGAACATCCCGCAGGGGCGGGAGGCGATCTCCCCCGAGATCGCCTACGTGATGACCCACATGCTGCGCGGCGTGGTCGAGCGCGGGACCGGCGTGGGGGCCAAGACGCTCGGGCGCCCCATCGCCGCCAAGACGGGGACCACCAACGACTACTCCAACGCCTGGTTCATCGGCTTCACACCGAAGGTCGTTACCGGCGTCTGGGTGGGCTACGACCGGCCGCGGAGCCTCGGCCGGGACGAGACGGGATCGCGGGTAGCGGTACCGATCTGGGTGGACTACATGAGCAAGGTGCTGGCTGGGACGCCGGCGGAGGAGTTCCCGGTGCCAGAGCGCGTGGTGCTGATCCCGATAGACATGGACCCGGCGGGGACGTGCGTCAAGCCCGTGGTGATGGCATTCGTGCGGGGTACCGAGCCGAACGCGACCTGCGGCCCCCCCAAAAACTAGCACGGCGCCTGGCGGCCGGCGGGTCCTGCCCCGGCGGCCAGCCCCACGGTGCTCACTCCCGCCGCGGCCGCAAGTTTTCCAACACGCTGCCCGCGATCACATGCCTAGCCGGCTTAGAAGCGGTACGTTCCGCGCCGCGGGGCTCCCCGCCCGCCGTGTCACCCGCCGGCCGCCGCGTTTCAGACCGTGGGCGGGCCTCAGGTCTTCTGGGATGGGGAAGGATAGCGCGGGGCCAGGGCCGCCCAGGACTCGCCGCCGAAGAGCCGTTCGAACACGGCGGCCAGCTCGCCGATGGCCACGCGGATCTGGCCCATCGAGTCGCGATCCCGGATCGTGACCTGCCGGTCTCCTGCTTCGCCTTTGTCGGGATCGCCCACCGTCTGGACGTCCACCGTGACGCAATAGGGAGTGCCGACCTCGTCCTGGCGGCGGTAGAGGCGCCCGATCGCCGCCGTGTCGTCGTAGACCGTGACCCATCGCCGCGCCAGGTCCCCACGAATCGCCTGGGCGGTCTTGACGATCTCCTCGCGCTTCTTCAGCAGCGGGAGCACGGCGATCTTCAGCGGGGCCAGCTCGGGGTGGAGCTGGAGAACCACCCGTTTCTCCCCCCGCACCTCCTCCTCCCGGTAGGCGTCCACGAGAAAGGCCAGGAGGCTCCGGTCCGCGCCAGCGGAGGGCTCGATGACGTAGGGGATGATGTGTTCCTTCCGCTCCTCGTCGAAGTACGTGAGCGACTTGCCGCTGAACTTGGCGTGCTGCTTCAGGTCGAAGTCCGTCCGGTTGGCGATGCCCTCCAGCTCACTCCACCCCATGGGGAAGCGGTACTCGATATCGGCCGTCCGCTTGGCGTAGTGGGACAGCTCATCCCGACCGTGCTCGCGGAGCCGCACGTTGTCGGACCGGATGCCGTAGCGCCCGTACCAGGCCAACCGGTCCTCGATCCAGCGCTCATGCCAGTACTCGTCCGCCGGCTTGCCGTCCACGCTGTCCCTCGGGTTGACGAAGTATTCGATCTCCATCTGTTCGAACTCGCGCGTTCGGAAGATGAAGTTGCCGGGGGTGATCTCGTTTCTGAAGCTCTTGCCGATCTGGGCGATGCCGAACGGAAGCTTGAGCCGCATGGCCTGGAGCACGTTGTCGAAGTTCACGAAGATTCCCTGGGCGGTCTCGGGGCGGAGGTACGTGACCGATGCGTCCTCTTCCACCGGGCCCATGAACGTCTTGAACATCAGGTTGAACTGGCGCGGCGCCGTCAGCTCGCCTTTGCCGCACTCGGGGCAGAGGGTACGCCGGCTCCCGCAGTGCTTGCAGGGCTCCCCCCCCGGCACCTCGAACTTGTTGTTGGCCTTGACAGGGCAGTAATGGACCCACGGCCCCCCATCGAGCTGGTCGGCTCGGAAGCGACGCTTGCAGGCGCGGCAGTCCACCATCGGATCCGTGAAATGATCCACGTGGCCGCTGGCCTTCCACACCGTCGGATGCATCAGGATGGAGGCGTCGAGCCCGACCATGTCGGAACGCAGGTGGACGTTGTCCCGCCACCAGACACGCTTGATGTTGTTCTTCAACTCCACGCCGAGCGGCCCGTAGTCCCAGCACGAGCCGGTCCCGCCGTAGATCTCGCTGGACTGGAAGATGAAGCCGCGCCGCTTGGCCAGCGAGACGATCGTGTCCATGTTCATCGCGACGCTCCGAGGGGAGCCCGGATCTGCGCGCGGAAGCGCGCGCTCCGGGGAACCTGGCCGATCAGCCGGGTCATCTGCTCCTCGATCGCGCCGGCCATCTCCGCCTCTAGCGGCGGCGGTAAGGCTGCCCGCAGCGCCTCGTCCCAGGAGAGGGTCCGGAGACGGCGAAGGGCGGCGATGGCCGCGCCCGAGAGGTCCACGCCATCGCTGCCGTAGGGGGCGCACGACTCGCAGACCACCCCCCCGGCGGTGAAATCCAGCCGCGCGGCGCCCCGAGGGAACGGCGAGGGCTTGCCGCACTCGAGGCAGCGGTCAAGCCGCAGCCGGTGGCCGAGGAGGTCCACGGCGCGGAGGGCGAAGCAGAAGGCCGCCCGCGCCGGCCGGCCGGGACCCTCCAGGGCCTTGAGGGTCCGCAGGAGAAGGCTGTAGAGCGTGGGGCTCGGATCCCGATCGGCGGAGAGCCGGCCGAGGCATTCCACCACCCAGGAGCCCAGCGTCAGCCGCTCCAGGTCCTCCCCCACCGCCTGGAACGGATGGAGGATATCGAAGGCATCCACCCTGGCGAGATCGCTCCGCTCGGTCTCGAAGAAGAGGAGCTGCCCATGGGTAAAGAGCTCGAGCGCGCTCCCGAAACGCGACCGCTGCCGCCGCGCCGCCTTCGCCACCCCGCGGACTTTTCCGAACTCCCGGGTGTAGAAGCTGACGAGCCGATCGCTCTCCCCGAGCGCCAGCCTGCCGATCACGACCGCCTGCGTCTTCCTCAGCCCCACCCTTCCGTCTCCCTATGACGTCAGCATGAAGCCGAGCTCCCGCAGGGCCCGCTCGTCACGGCGCCAGTGGCGGCGCACCTCGACCTTGAGGTCGAGATACACGGGGATCCCGAAGAAGGCTTCCAGGGCGCGGCGGGCGGCACTCCCGATCTTCTTCAGCATCGCCCCGCCCCGGCCGACCAGGATCCCCCGCTGCGAGACCTGCTCGACGAAGATCGAGGCCCGGATGTACAGCCGCGGCTCGGGCCGCTCGACGAGCTCCTCCACCCGGACCGCGCAGGCGTAGGGAATCTCCTCGTGGGTGAACTGGAAGATCTTCTCGCGGACGACCTCAGCGACGAAGAAGGTTTCGGGCTGGTCGGTCAGCGTGTCGGGCGGGAAGTAGGCGGGGTGCTCGGGGAGCACCTCCACGACCAGCTCCAGCAGGCGGTCGCAGTTGGTCCCGTCCACCGCCGAGATCGGCAGGACCTCCCTGAAGGGATACTGCCGCCGGTACGCCTCGATCAGCGGCAGCAGCCGGGTCTTGGGCCGGACGAGGTCGGCCTTGGTGAGGCAGCAGAAGACCGGGCCCCTGAACCCCGCCAGCACCTTGAGAGGTCCCTCGTCCAGCTCGCCGGGAGCCGCCGTGGCGGGGACGAGCAGGCAGACCAGATCCACCTCCTCGAGGGAGCGGTGGACGGTCTTGACCATGAATTCGCCCAGCGGCCCCCCGCCTTCGGTGAGCCCGGGCGTGTCCAGGAAAACGACCTGCCAGCCCGGCCCGTTCTTGATACCGGTGATCCGTGTCCGGGTCGTCTGGGGGCGGGGGGAGACGATGGCCAACTTCTCCCCCACCAGGCGATTCAGCAACGTGGATTTGCCGACGTTGGGACGGCCGAAGAGACAGACGAACCCCGCGCGGAAGGGTGCCATCGCCGTCAGTCGGGCAAGAGGCCAGCCCAGAGCCGGTCCGTCAACCCGGGCACGGTCATCTTCAGAATTTCGCGCTCGCGCTGGTGCATGATCCGGGCCTCCCGCGGATCCCCATCGTCGTATCCGGCCAGGTGGAGGAGGCCGTGGACCACAAGAAGGTCGAGCTCGAGGCTCACGGGGACACCCAGCCGCCGAGCCTGGCGCCGCGCCGTCTCCGCCGACACCACGACCTCCCCCCAGAGCCCCGAGGGTCCCGGGGCTTCCAGGGGAAAGGCCAGGACGTCGGTGGGCCGGCGGTGCCGGAGATACCGCGCGTTCAGACGCCGGATCCGGGCGTCGTCCACGAAGGTCAGATGCACCCCGGCCCCGGGACGCCCCAGATCCCTGAGGGCGCGCCGCGCCGTGCGGAGGAGGCGCCGGCGGGGAATAGGAACCCGGCGCTGGAGGTTCGCCAGCTCGACGGCCATCACTTTCCTGCCGCCGCCCCTCCGGGCTCTTTGGCCTGGGCGCCGCGCTCCTCGTAGGCCTTGACGATCTGGGCGACCAGCTCGTGCCGGACCACGTCCTTCTCGGTGAAGTACACGAAGCGGATTCCCTCGATGCGCTTGAGCACGGCCTGGATCTCGATGAGCCCCGAGGGGCGGCTCGCCGGCAGGTCCACCTGCGTGATGTCGCCGGTGATCACCATCTTGGAGTTGAACCCGAGGCGGGTGAGGAACATCTTCATCTGCTCGGAGGTCGTGTTCTGGGCCTCGTCCAGGATGATGAAGGAGTCGTTCAGCGTCCGGCCTTCTCCATCAGCGAGGCCACCTTGTCGGCCTCCAGCATGTCGTACAGCGCGTCGTAGAGGGGGCGGAGATAGGGGTGGACCTTCTCAAACATATCGCCCGGGAGGAACCCGAGCCGCTCGCCCGCCTCGACGGCCGGGCGCGTGAGGATGATGCGGGCCACCTCCCGTTTGGTCAGCGCCGAGACCGCCATCGCCACCGCGAGGTAGGACTTGCCCGTGCCGGCGGGACCAATCGCCACGACGACGTCGTGGGAGCGGATGGCGTCCACGTAGCGCTTCTGGTTGATCGTCTTGGGGCTGATCTGCTTCTTGCGCGAGGGCACCGAGATGGTGTCGAGGAGGACCCCTTTGAGGTCGGCCGTCTCGTCGTCGGCGAGCATCCGGAGGGCCGCCCTCACGTCGGCCGAGTGGATGGGGGTGCCCGCGTGCGCCAGGTCGGACAGCCGGGTCAGGAGCCGCTCGGCCCGGACCACCCGAGGCTCGTCCCCCTTCAGGATGATCTCGTTGCCCCGGGCCACGATCCGGAGCGCCAGCAGCGACTCCAGCGCCCTCAGGTTCTCGTCGTTGCGCCCGAGGAGGGGGAGCAGGTCGGCCTCGGACGGCAGGAGGATGCGGCGGGTGACGACGGCTTCAGTCAACGGCAGGAGACCCTTCTCCTCATGCCTCAAGAGTACCGCACCTCAGGGCTCCTCGGCCAGCCGGATTCCGAGGTCCTTGAGCTGGCCCGGGTCCACCGGCGCCGGCGCGTCGGTGAGCGGGCACGTCCCCTTCTGGGTCTTGGGAAAGGCGATCACCTCACGGATCGACTCCTCGCCGGCCAGAAGGGCGACCAGGCGGTCCAGCCCGGCAGCGATCCCTCCCATGGGCGGCGCGCCGAACTCGAGGGCCTCCAAGAGGAACCCGAACCGGGCGCGGGCTTCCTGGGGAGCGATGCCCAGGAGCTTGAACATCTTTTCCTGCACCGCCGGCTGGTGGATGCGGATCGAGCCGCCGGCCGCCTCCTGGCCGTTGATCACGAGGTCGTAGGCCTTGGCGCGGGCGCTGCCGGGATCCGTGTCGAGAAGGGGGAGGTCCTCGTCTCGGGGTGCCGTGAATGGATGGTGAACGGCGTCCCACCGCCGTTCTTCCTCGCTCCACTCCACCAGGGGAAAGTCGAGCACCCAGCACACCCTGAATTCCTGGGGTGGGACCAGGGTCAGGCGCTGAGCGATGTCCTGGCGCAGGCGGCCGAGCACCATCGCCGCCAGCGGCATCTGATCGCCCACCAAGAGCAATAAATCTCCAGGTCCGGCGGCCAGCCGTCCGAGGAGCCCGAGCTTCAGTGGCTCGAGGAACCGGGCGACGGGCGACTGGAGGCCGTCCGGATTCACCTTTACCCACACGAGGCCCTTGGCCCCCGCGCTCTTCGCCGCCTCGACCAGGTCGTCGAGCTCCTTTCGGCTCATCCCCCCGCCGCCGGGCACGCGGAGGCCCTTGACAGCGCCCCCCGCCGCCACCACCTGGGCGAAGGTCTGGAAGGGGGCCGCCGTGAACAGGTCGGAACACTCGGAAAGCTCCAGCCCGTACCGGAGGTCGGGCTTGTCGCTGCCGAAGCGCGCGATCGCCTCGTCGTAGGCGAGGCGCGGGAACGGGACGGGCAGGTCGATCCCGCCGACCCGCTTGAAGACCTCCACCAGCATGCCTTCGACGATCGGCAGGAACTCGTCCCGGTCGAGGAAGGAGGTCTCGATGTCGATCTGGGTGAACTCCGGCTGCCGGTCCTTCCGGAGGTCCTCGTCGCGGAAACAGCGCACGATCTGAAAGTAGCGCTCGAAGCCACCGACCATCAGGAGCTGCTTGAAAAGCTGCGGCGACTGGGGGAGGGCGTAGAAGTGTCCGCGGCTCAAGCGGCTCGGGACCAGGAAGTCGCGGGCGCCCTCCGGGGTCGAGCGCGTCAGGAAGGGCGTTTCGACTTCCAGGAAGCCCTGGCCGTGAAGGTAATCGCGCACCGCGCGGCAGATCCGGTCCCGGATCACGAAGTTCCGTAACACCTGGGGCCGACGCATATCCAGGTAGCGATACTTCAACCGCACCGCCTCGTCCACGGCCGCCTCTTCCTCCAGGGGGAAGGGCAGCGGCTTGGACTCGTTCAGAATCTTGAGCCGGCTGACCTGGATCTCCACGTCCCCCGTGGGCAGCTTCGGGTTCTCAGTGCCGGGGGGGCGGCGCTGGACCGTGCCCTGGACGGCCAGCACGAACTCGGAGCGAACGTCCTGGGCCGTGGAATGGGCCTCACCGCTGGTCGCGGGGTTGAAGACGCACTGGGTCAACCCCTCCCGGTCGCGCAGGTCCACGAAGATCAGCCCGCCGTGGTCGCGCCGCCTGAAGGCCCATCCCATGAGCGTCACCGTCTGGCCGACATGAGCGGCCCGGAGTTCCCCACACGTATGGGACCGGCGCCAGCCGCCGAGCGTCGCTGTCATTGCTTCGCCGCCAGAGCGACCAGTTCCGCCTCCAGGCGATCGAGGGGCACCGGGTGCTGGGTGCCGGAGCCCATCTCGCGGATCAGCGCCTCCCCCTTCTCGAGCTCGCTCTCGCCCACGATCACGGCGTAGGGCACCTTGAGGCGGTTCGCCCGGTCCAGCTCGTTCCTGAGCTTGCGGGTGCCGTAGCCCACCTCCACGACGACGCCGCCCCGGCGCATTGCCTGGGCCACAGGCAAAAGGCGAACCAGGGCCTTGTCCCCGAGAGGGATGAGCAGGGCCAGCGGGATGGCGTCGTGGGCGTCGGGAGGGAGCAGGAGGACGCCCCGCTCCATGCCCACGGCGAAGCCGATCCCCGGGGCGGGGGGGCCGTCGAGGAGCTTTACGAGACCATCATAGCGCCCACCCCCGGCCACGGCATTCTGGGCTCCCAACTCCCC
>JACPSW010000145.1 GCA_016193045.1 Candidatus Rokuibacteriota bacterium
CAAGATCGTGACGATCACCCTGAACCGCCCCGAGGCCATGAATTCGGTGGACCCGGAGACCCAGGAGGCGCTGATCCAGGCCTGGACCCGCTTTCGCGACGACGACTCCGCGTGGGTCGCGATCCTGACGGGGGCGGGGGAGAAGGCGTTCTCCGCGGGGGCCGACCTCAAGAAACTGATCCCCCGGACGTTCGGACCGGGGCAGCGGCGGGACCGGGACGCGGGGCTGGGCGGCATAACGCGGAGCCTCGAGATCTGGAAGCCGATGATCGCCGCCGTCAATGGCCACTGCCTGGCCGGCGGGCTCGAATTGGCGCTCGCGTGCGACCTGCGGCTGGCCTCGCCCAACGCGACCTTCGGGCTGACCGAGGTGCGCTGGGCGATCATGCCCGGCGCCGGCGGGACCCAGCGGCTCCCGCGCGCGGTGCCGCTGGCGAAGGCATTGGAGATGATCCTGATGGCCCAGACCATCGACGCCGCCGAGGCGTACCGGATCGGTCTCGTGAACAAGGTGGTCCCGCTGCCCGAGCTGATGCCGACCGCCATCCAGTGGGCCCAGACCCTCTGCGAGCGGGGCCCGCTGGCGGTGCGCGCCGCGAAGGAAGCGGTGATCCGCGGCCTCACCATGCCCCTGGCCGACGGCCTCCGCCTGGAGGCCTTCCTTTCCGGCACGCTCCGGCAGACCGAGGACGCGGTGGAGGGGCCCAAGGCGTTCGCCGAGAAGCGCAAGCCGGAGTTCAAAGCGCGCTAACACTCGGAGGGGGGCTCACCCGGGCCCCCCCACGCCTCCGGCGTGGACGCCCGGGTACCCGCCCCTTCCGAACCTCCCCCCGCCGGTTGCGCGGGCAAAGCCCGCGCTCGAAATGGCGGCGAGGCAGTAGATGGGAATGAATATCGAAGCTCTCCGAAAGAGGATCGAAGCGGTGCTGGCCGAGCGCCCCCGGCGGGTGGTCGAGGAGGAAGGGCTCATCCCCTCGGCGGTGCTCCTCCTCTTGACCAACCGGGGCGGCCCGCACGTCGTCTTCGCCAAGCGGACCGAGGACGTGGCGCACCACAAGGGGCAGTTCTCCTTCCCGGGCGGCATCGTGGAGACCTGGGACGGGTCGCGCCTGGAGACCGCGCTCCGTGAGGCGAAGGAGGAAATCGGCCTGCCGCCGTCGGCCGTGGAGATTCTCGGGACGCTGGACGACACGGAGACCCGAGCCACGCCGTTCGTGATCACCCCGTTCGTCGGACTCATCGCCGAGCCGGTGAGCTACGCCCCGGACGGAAAAGAGATCGAGCGCGTCCTCGAGGTGCCGCTCGAGGCGCTGCTCGACCCGGCCAATGTCCGGGTCGAGATGTGGGAGCGAAACGGCGAGGTCCATCCGGTCCATTTCTACGAGTACAACGGCGAGACGATCTGGGGAGCAACGGCGCGGATCCTGAAGCAGTTCCTCGACCTCGTCTTCCCCGAGGGCCCCCCGCGGTGAGCTACGAGACGGTGCTGGTCGAGGCGGCGGGTGGCGTGGGGACGATCACGCTGAACCGGCCGGAGGTGCGCAACGCCCTGAACCAGACCATGGTGAGGGAGATCTGGGAGGCGCTGGAAGCGCTGGAGGCCGAACGGGAGGTCCGGGTCGCGGTGCTGAGAGGCGCCGGGGACAAGGCCTTCTGCGCCGGCGCCGATCTCAAGGGCGTGGGCGACCGCGGCACGACGCTCCAGGCGCGGGAGTCCTTCGGGGGGCTCGTGAAGATTCTCGAGGGGATCCCGCGGATGCGGAAGCCGGTGATCGCCCAGGTCCACGGCTACGCCCTGGCCGGCGGCTGCGGGCTCGCGGCGGGCTGCGATCTCGTCGTTGCGTCCGACGATGCAGTGTTCGGGCTGCCTGAGATCAAGGTGGGTTTGCTGCCGCTGATGGTGATGGCGCCCATCTTCCGCTCGGTGGGAATCAAACGGGGGTTGCCACTGGTGCTCACGGGCGAGCAAATCACGGCGCGCCAGGCCTACGAGATCGGTCTGGTGACCCAGGTCGTCCCGCGAGGGGAACTGGACAAATCCGTCGGGGCCCTCGCGGAAAAGCTAGCGGGGCTGAGCCCGACGGCCCTGGGGCTCGCCAAGGAAGCCGCTTACACGATCCAGGACATGGAGTACGGGAAATCCCTCAAATATCTCAGGGAACTGATCACGCTGGTGGGGCTATCCGACGACGCGAAAGAGGGAATCGCGGCGTTCTTTGAGAAACGGCCGCCCCGCTGGAGCGGGCGGTAGTCCGGAGAAACAAAGAGCCCTGAGGAAGTCTGCTTTGGGCTGGCGACCACGGCCGCACCTTCAGCCGGGGTGAGCGACTTGCCCTTTGGGACCTCGCGGCCCCAACTGACCTGCCTCCCGTCCAGTGGCCCTCCGGTTCTAGGACCGGCGTCCGATTCCTCAGGGCGATTTCACCGTACCCCCTGGTGAGAAGCGTGTCAAGGGGCAAAGAAAAAGAACGGGTCGGCCTCTGCGCCGATTGCGCTCACGGGCGCCGCATCGTGTCGGCGAAGGGCTCGGAGTTCTGGCGCTGCGCCAAGTCCGACGCTGATCCGCGCTTCCCGAAGTACCCGCGCCTGCCGGTGCTTGAATGTGAGGGATACACCCCTCACCCCGACCCGCCCGCAAGGGGCGGGTGCCCGACAAGGTAGCTCGCCTTCGCTCGCATATTGCGTGGCATCAGGGCCACCAGAGGTAGAGAAACCGGGGGCCGGGGCCGATGAGCAGTGAGGAGAGCTGCAGGAGCGACGGCTGGATCGGCTCGGGGACGGGGGTGCCCGAATAGATGTTGGAGCGGTACTCGCGCGGGCGGTGGTACATGACGATGCGCGCGTCGGGGAGTCGCGCGGCCTGCTTCGCCACCTCCACCGCCTCCTCGAGGTAGCCGACGCGGTCCACCAGGCCGAGGTCTTTGGCCTGCTGGGCGGTGTAGATCCTGCCGTCGGCGAAGGCCCGCACCTTGTCCTCCGGCAGCCGCCGTTCCTTCGCGATGAGCGAGACGAAGCGGCTGTAGAGGTCGTCGATGACGCCCTGGAAGATCTGGCGCTCGTCGTCGCTCAAGGCTCGGAAGGGCGAACCCATGTCCTTCTTGGCGCCCGACTTGATCGCCAGCGGCGCCACGCCGACTTTCTGGAGGAGCCCCTCGGCGTTGAGGGTGAGCATGACCACCCCGATGGAGCCCGTCACCGTGGTCGGGTGGGCGACGATGGTGTCGGCCGCCAGCGCGACATAGTAGCCGCCCGAGGCGCCCACGTCCATGATGACCGCGATCACCGGGATCTTCTTCCGCGCCTTGAACGCCGAGAGCTCGTGGTAAAGGATGTCGGAGGCCGTGGCGGTGCCGCCGGGGCTGTTGATGCGGACGACGAGGGCCTGGAGGCGATCGTCGTCCTCGGCCTTCTTCAATTCCTCGCGCACTCGGGCGAGGATCGAGACGCGGGGCGCCTGCGCGCCGAGGGCGATCAGCGGCTCCTCGCTGATGACTCCCGACAGATCCATCAGCAGAACCTTCCCCGGGCCCGTCCCCTCGACGGTCTGCTCCCGGAGCGGCTGGATCCTGGGCGTGAAGTCGATGGAGATGACGGAGCAGCCGGAGAGGAGCACGGCGAGCGCGAGGAATCGGAAGACCCGCATGGCCCGAGTATAGCATCCTGGGATATAATGCGCGTGTGCGGCGCCCTCTGGACGGTCTGAGAGTCGTCGATCTCACGCGCATCGTCGCCGGACCCCTCGCGACCCAGATCTTCGGGGACTACGGTGCCGAGGTCATCAAGATCGAGCAGCCCGGCACGGGCGACGACAGCCGCCAGTGGGCGCCTCCCGTGGCGCCGGACGGGTCGGCGGCCTACTTCTTCTCGATCAATCGGAACAAGAAATCCGTCACGCTGAACCTGAAGCATCCCCGCGGCAAGGAGCTCCTCAAGGCGCTGGTCCGCGTGGGTGACGTCGTCATCGAGAACTTCAAGCCGGGGACCATGGAGGACCTGGGCCTGGGCTACGAGGCCCTGCGGCGGGAAAACCCCCGGCTCATCTACTGCGCGATCTCCGGCTTCGGCGCCTCGGGCCCCAAGCGCGAGTGGGCCGGCTACGACTCGATCATCCAGGGCGTGACGGGGCTCATGTCCATCACGGGCGAGGCCGACGGCCCGCCGGTGAAGGTCGGGGTGGCGCTCATCGACGAGATCACCGCCCTCTACGCCCACGGGGCCGTCCTGGCGGCCCTCCTCCACCGGGAGCGGACCGGTCAAGGCCAGAAGGTGGAATGCTCGCTGCTCGAGTCGGGGGTCGCCTCGCTCATGAACGCGGCCATCTCCTATCTCCTGGCGGGGGAGATCCAGGGGCGGTTCGGGAGCGCCCACGCCTCGGTGGTTCCGTACCAGGCCTTCAAGGCGAAGGACGACTACCTGATGGTCGGCGTGGGGAACGAGCGGCTGTGGAAAACGTTTTGCGAGGTGATCGGAGCGCCCGAGTGGGCCGACGACCCTCGCTTCTCCTCCAACGCCAAGCGGGTGGAGCACCGCGAGGAGCTGATCAGGATGATCGAGGGACGCCTCGCGGCCCGGACGCGGGACGAGTGGGTCGGGGCCTTCGGCGCTGCCGGGCTCCCCACGGGGCCCATCAACAATGTCGGGGACGTCTTCCAGGATCCCCAGGTCCTCCACCGGGGGATGATTCAGGAGATCGTCCATCCGACGGCGGGAACGGTCCGGCTCGTGGGCGTCCCCGTGAAATTCTCGGAGACCCCGGGGAAGATCACGAGCCCGCCGCCGCTCCTGGGCCAGCACACCGACGAGGTGCTGCGCGACCTGCTCGGCCTCGCGTCCGCCGAGATCGAGCGACTGAGAAAGGACGGGGTGCTGTAAACATCACCCGGACTGAAGTCCGGGGCTTTTGAAGGAGCCCGAGACTTGGACAGTCGAGTGTCCGCGCCTTACAACGCGGAGTTGCCGTTTCATCGGGGGCCTGATAGCGCCTTGCCCTCCACGGCCAGCGTCACCG
>JACPSW010000149.1 GCA_016193045.1 Candidatus Rokuibacteriota bacterium
ACGCCCTGGCGCCGGATCTCCCCCAGATCGCCGGCGACCCCCATCAGCTCCAGCAGGTGGTCCTGAACCTGGTGAATAACGCCATTCAGGCGATGACCGCCGCCCACGGCCAGGGCAGGCTTCACCTGACGACGGCCCTCAGCGCGGACCGCTCGACGGTCCGGATCGCGGTGGCGGACGACGGCCCGGGGATTCGGCCGGAGCACCTCTCCCGGGTCATGGAGCCGTTCTTTACGACGAAGCCTCAGGGCGAAGGGACCGGGTTGGGACTGGCCATCGTCCAAGGGATCGTGACCGAGCACGGCGGAACGATCAGCGTCGAGAGTGAGCCCGGGCGGGGAGCGACGTTCACCGTCACGCTTCCCGCGACGGCCCCTCCGGTGGCGAGGCCGGCGGCGCCCTCGGCGAAGGCCGTCCCGGACGGCCTCAGGGTGCTCGTGGTGGATGATGAGGACGGGCTGCGGGAGATGATGGCCGAGGCGCTCGCGGGCCAGGGCGCCCGAGTGGAGACCGCTCCGAGCGGGCGGGAGGCGCTCGAAGTCCTCACTCGCTTTGCGGCGGACGTCCTGGTGCTCGACGTCAGAATGCCTGAAGTGTCCGGCCCCGACGTCTGGACCCGGATCAGCCGGACCAACTCTGCCCTGGCACGGCGGACCGTGTTTTGCACGGGCGACGTCATAGGGGAGGAGACCCAGGCCCTCATCAGCCGGAGCGGCTGCCCGTCCGTGAGCAAACCGTTCGAATGGCCTCGGTTCTTCGAGGCCATTGCGGAAGCCGCGTCGCGATGAGCGAGAACGCGCCCACCATCCTCTGCGTGGACGACGACCCGGACGTGCTCTCGGCCCTCCAGGAGTACCTGGCCGCGCAGGGCTACCACGTCATCACGGCTACAAACGGGGTGGAGGCCTTCCTCCAGGTCTCGCGGCAGCGTCCCCGGGCGGTCATCCTCGACCTCTTCATGCCGCGCCTGGGGGGCCTGGGGGCATTGGACCGGATCCGGCGGATGGACGCGAGCATCACGGTCATCATCATCAGCGGCGTGGAGGGCGCCGTGGAGATGATCCGGGAAGCCAGCCTCAGCGTGGCGGGGACGCTCGCCAAGCCGTTCAAGCTGGCCGAGATACTGGGGCTTCTCGTCCAGGCGGGGGTACTGCCGCCGAAGAAAGTCCCGGCAGGTGCCGGGATGCCCTCCCCCGCGGCCGCTCCCTCGGGGCGACGGCGGGTGCTGGTGGTAGACGACGACCCGGAGATCCGGTCGGTGCTGGTCGAGTACCTCCAAGGCAAGGGGTTCGAGGTGCTCCAGGCGGGCAGCGGGGAGGAGGCGATCGGCCGGCTCACGGAATTCCGGCCGCACGTGGTGCTGCTCGACATCATAATGCCCGGGCTCTCGGGCGTGGAGACCCTCCGGCGGATCAAGAGCGTCCAGCCGGGGACCGCCGTCGTCATGGTGTCAGGCATCGAGGATCAGGAGACCGCCCGCCAAGCGCTGGTGCTGGGGGCGGCCGACTACGTGGCAAAGCCCGTGGACTTCCAGTACCTGGACTCGGTGCTGCAGATCCACCTGTTCATGGGCCGGCTCGACTCAAAAGGTTGACATCCCCTTCGGGCGCTTGCCATCGCCCAGGGGATCAAGCCGTTTTGAGTGGCCAGGGAGAAACTCCGTATCTTTCGTGCCTTCTTGGCACGAACCACTATTACGCATGACATCTCGTTTGATTTTCCAGTAAGTTCTGCCTCGCGAGGGGCTGGCATTCTTGTTGCTCCAGCTCAACTGCCATGAAGAGCCTTTGGGGCATGAGCATTCGCCCGCGTCTTCTCCTAGCGTTCGCCGCGGTGCTCATCCCCTATCTGGCCCTGGTCGCCATCGGCGTGGTCGGGTTCCGGGCGCTGACCCACCAGCTCCACTCCATCGAGCAGGAAGCGACGCGGGAGATCGAGGGGTTGACGGACCTTCAGCTTGCCATCCTGCAGATGGTCGATGACTATCTCATCACAGGCGATCGCGGGGGGCGCGAGGAGTTCGATCGGCGGCTGGCGCAGACGCGAAAAGCGCTTGCCCGGATGGAGAGCTCGCCTCTTCAAGACCCGGAGACGCGGCAGTTACTGCAGGTGATCGGGGCTCAGGTATCGCAGATCGAGACCGTCAGCCGGGAGATCCTGGCCATCCCCGATCCGCGGACGGATCACGCCGCCCACGCGGCTGGCCACGCGAAGATGAAAGTGCTGGATCGGCTGGGCGACGACGCCGCGATCATCCTGAGCCAGTTCCGCGAGATCGAGCACCAGGAGATCAGGAGGGAAGTCGAGCGCGGCTCGGTCCTCGCCCGCCGCGCCGCCGGTGCCGCCCTCGCCTCCCTCGTCCTGAGCCTGGCCGGGGGCATGGCCCTGGCCTTCCTCTTCGCCCGCTGGCTGAGCCGCCCCCTCGAGGCCATTGCGCATGGAAGTCGCCGCATTGCCCAGGGCGACCTCTCCCAGCGAGTAGAGCTCGGAGCTGGCGGTGAGGCAGGCGAGGCCGCCTGTGCCTTCAACACGATGGCCGAGCGGCTCGAGGCCTCTGACGCCGCCCTGCGCCGGACGAACGAGGAGAGCGAGGCGCGGCGCCGTCAGGCCGAGGCCCTGGCGGCGGTCGGGGGCGACCTCGTTCAGTCGCTCGACCTCGCCGTGGTCGGAGAGCGGATTATCGAGAGCGTTTGCCAGCTGCTCCGCGTCAGGTTTTCCGGCCTCCTTCGACTGGAGCCGGAGTCGGGAGACCTGGTTGCGGTGGCCGTGTCCCAGAATGTGGCCCCGATCTTCGGCCCCAGTCTGGTCTATCCGAAGGGGACCGGCGCGGTCGGGCTCGCCGTGAAGGAGCGCCGCCTGGTGGTTTCCGAAGACGTCCTCGCCGATCCCCGGCTGACCTTCACGCCCGAGGTCCGTGCCCGCATCGAGCAGGCTTCGTTTCGCGCCGTGATCGCCCTCCCGCTCGTGGGAAAGGAGGGGGTGATCGGCGCCCTCGGCATCGGCGATGAAGTGGGGCGGGTGTTCGATGCCGAGGAGATCCGGCTGGCGCAGGCCTTCGCCGACCAGGCGACCCTGGCGCTGGAGAACGCGCATCTCGTCGAAAATCACAAGACTCGACATGCCCGCCTCGAGACCCTCCTCGACGTGAACCTCCGGCTGTCGGCGCTTGAGAAGCTCGACTCGCTCCTGGGGAAAATCACGGAAGCGTGCGGACGGCTCCTCGACGCGGCCTCCGCGGGGATCCGTCTTGTGGAGGGCGAGGAACTGGTCGTCAGGGCCACGTGGGGCGACGCCAAGGCGGCCATGTCCACGCCTCGGATCAGGATCGGGCAGAGCCTCACCGGAATTGTGGCGGCCACCGGCGAGCCTCTGATTGTCCCCAACCCTGCCGAGGATGCCCGGTTGATAGCGGTGCATCGGGAGGCGGACCAACGCCTGGGCCATCGCGCCTGGCTGGGCGTGCCCATCAAGGTGGGCGAGCGCGTGGTGGGGGTGATCAGCATTCGGACGCGCCGCGAGCAGGGGTTCACGGAGGAGGATCGCGCCATCGCCGTGGGCTTTGCCTCCCAGGCGGCGATCGCGCTCGAGAATGCCCGGCTCTTCGAGGAGGCTCAGCGCTCGCTCTCGGACCTCAAGGCGGCCCAGGAGCAGCTGGTCCAGGGCGCCACGATGCGGGCTCTGGGGG
>JACPSW010000173.1 GCA_016193045.1 Candidatus Rokuibacteriota bacterium
GGGAGCCAGCCGGCGACAGGACCCGCGGCGGCAGGTGTGGGCCCCTCGTTCCTCGCCAGGCGCGATCGCATTGGGGCTAGAATAGGCTGATGACGCAGATCGGGGACCGGTACGACCCGAAGCAGGTCGAGGAGCGCTGGTACCGTCACTGGCAGGAGCGCGGCTACTTCCGCGCCGACCCGGCCTCGCCCAAGCCGCCCTACTGCATCGTGATCCCGCCCCCCAACGTCACCGGCTCGCTCCACATGGGCCACGCCCTCGACAACACCATCCAGGACATCCTGATCCGCTGGAAGCGGATGGACGGCCTGAACGCCCTCTGGGTGCCCGGCACCGACCACGCCGGCATCGCGACCCAGTACGTCGTCGAGCGCCAGCTGGCCGCCGAGGGCAAGACCAAGGAGGACCTCGGGCGCGAGGCGTTCGTCGCGCGGATCTGGCGATGGAAGGAGGAATCCGGCGGGACGATCATCCGCCAGCTCCAGCGCCTGGGCGCCTCCTGCGACTGGGAGCGCACCCGCTTCACCATGGATCCCGGGCTCTCCGAGGCCGTCCGCGAGGTCTTCGTGAGGCTCTGGGAGGAGGGCCTCCTCTACCGGGGCGACTACATCGTCAACTGGTGCCCGCGCTGCCGCACGGTGCTCTCGGACCTGGAGGTGGAGCACGAGGAGCGGGACGCCCAGCTCTTCTACATCAAGTACGGGCCGCTGACGCTGGCCACGGTGCGCCCGGAGACCAAGCTCGGCGACACGGCCCTGGCCGTGCACCCCCGGGACCGGCGCTACGCCAAGTATGTCGGAACCATCCTGGAGGTGCCCTCCGTGGAGGGCACCATCCGGATGAAGGTGGTGGCCGACGAGGCCGTGGACCCCAAGTTCGGGACCGGCGTCGTGAAGGTGACCCCCGCCCACGACCCGGCGGACTTCGAGATCGGCAAGCGCCACGGCCTCGAGGTGCGGCAGGTCATCGGCTTCGACGCGACGATGAACGAGCGGGCAGGGCGCTACGCCGGGCTCGACCGGTTCGAGTGCCGGAAGCGGATCGTCGAGGACATGCAGCGCCTGGGCCTCATGGAGAAGATCGAGCCCTACCACCACAGCGTGGGCGTCTGCTACCGCTGCAAGACCGTCGTCGAGCCGCTGGTCTCCACCCAGTGGTACGTCCGGACGAAGCCCCTGGCCGCCCGGGCCATCAAGGCGGTGCGCTCCGGGAAGATCCGGATCATCCCGCGCGGGTGGACGAAGACGTACTACCACTGGATGGAGAACATCCGCGACTGGCCCATCTCCCGCCAGCTCTGGTGGGGCCACCGGATCCCCGCCTGGTACTGCGACAAAGAGGGCACCACGCACGTCTCGCGCACCGACCTCACGCGGTGCCCGGGGTGCGGCGGCCCGCTTCGCCAGGACGACGATGTGCTGGACACCTGGTTCTCGTCGGGGCTCTGGCCCTTCTCGACGCTCGGGTGGCCCAAGGACACCGCCGACCTCCGGACCTTCTATCCGACCTCCTGCCTCGTCACCGGGTTCGACATCCTCTTCTTCTGGGTCGCCCGGATGGTGATGCTCGGGATCAAGTTCATGGGCGACGTCCCGTTCCGCGACGTGTACCTGCACGCCCTCATCCGGGACCTGGAGGGGCAGAAGATGTCCAAGGTCAAGGGGAACATCGTCGACCCCCTGGACCTCATGGACAAGTTCGGCACCGACGCCCTGCGCTTCACGCTGGCGGCGCTGGCGGGGCAGGGGCGCGACATTCGCTTCGGCGAAGAGCGCGTCGAAGCCTACCGCAACTTCGCCAACAAGCTCTGGAACGCGGCGCGGTTCGTGCTGACGAATCTGGAGGACTACGACCCGGCGACGGCCGACGGCGCGGCCCCCGGCCTGGCGGATCGGTGGATCCTGAGCCGCCTGGCCGGCGCCACCGGCGCCGTGCGCAAGGCGCTCACCGCGTACCGGTTCAACGACGCCGCGGGGGCCGCCTACCAGTTCGTGTGGCACGAGGTCTGCGACTGGTACCTCGAGTGCGCGAAGTGGAGCCTCTACCGGAGCGACGATCCCGCGGCGCGGGCCCGCACCCAGAAGACCCTCGCCGAGGTCCTCGAGACCTCGCTCCGGCTCCTGCATCCGTTCATGCCGTTCATCACGGAGGAGATCTGGCAGCGGTTGCCGCAGCACGGGGCGAGCATCATGCTGGCCCCGTTTCCCAAGGCGCCGAAGCGGGCTCACGATGCGCCGGCGGAGAAGGAGATGGCCGTCCTGATGGACGTGATCACCGCGATCCGGAACATCCGGGGCGAGATGCGGATCCCCCCGTCCACCACCCTCCAGGCGGTGCTGCGGCCCGGGAGCCGCCCGGCCACAAAGTTCCTGGCGTCCCACGCCCCTCTCGTCCAGATGCTCGCGCGCTGCGAGGCGACGGTGGACCCGCAGGCGAAGCGCCCCCCGGCCTCCGCCATGGCCATCGCGGCCGGGGTCGAGTGCTTCGTCCCCCTCGAGGGTCTGGTGGACCTCGAGGCCGAGCGGCAGCGTCTGGCGAAGGAGATCAAGAAGGCCGACGAGCAGATCGCCTTCCTGGAGCGCAAGCTGCGGAACCGGGAGTTCAGGGCCAAGGCCCCGGCCGAGGTGGTCGAGCGGGAGAAGGGGCGGGTCGTGGAGCAGCGCGCGATCCGCGCCAAGCTCCACTCCAGCCTCCGCCTCCTCCGCTGAATGGGGTCAGGCATGCGTATTTGCGTTGCGGGGGAGGGGGCGCCCGACCGCTGGGCGACCCGGCCCGCCATGAGTCTGGGCGAGGTGGATTCGACCCAGATCGAGGCCCGGCGCCTGGCCGACGGCGGGGCGCCGGAGGGCACCGTGGTCCGCGCCGAGCACCAGACCCGGGGCCGGGGGCGCCTCGGGCGGGAATGGATTGATGAACGCGGATCGGCGCTGCTGATCTCGATCATCCTCCGCCCCGCCGGGGAGGTGGTCCGCCTCCCCCAGCTCTCTCTCGTGGCCGGCGTCGGCGTGGCCGAGGGGCTGACGGAAGCATCGGGGCTGCCGGTCACCGTGGCCTGGCCGAACGACCTGCTCATCCGCGGGCTGAAGGTGGCGGGGATCCTCGCCGAGTCTTTCCCAGGGCCGGGCGGCGCCGGGACGGTGGTGATCCTCGGCATCGGCATCAACGTCAACCAGACGCGGTTCGCCGGGCATCTCGAGGAGCGGGCGACCTCGCTCGCGCGCGAGGCGGGGCGTCCCTTCGACCGGGAACGGCTGCTGGCGGTCGTGCTCGAACGTCTGGAATCCTGGTACCGGCGGTGGGCGGCGGAAGGCTTCGAGCCCGTCCGGGAGGCCTGGCGCCGGGGCTCGGCGACTCTCGGCCAACGGGTGGCCATCGGGCAAGGCGTCGAGGGGATCGCTGAGGACCTGGCAGAGGACGGGGCCCTCCTCGTGAGGACGGAAGCGGGCGCTCTCGTCCGCCGCGTCGCCACCGGACCGGCGCCGTAACGCAATAACGCATGCCTGACCCCAGCGTAACGCAATAACGCATGCCTGACCCCAGGAGGTGCGGATGCTGCTGGTGATTGAAGTGGGGAACACGAACACGGGCCTCGCGGTCTTCGACGGACGCCGCCTGGTGGTCTCGTGGCGCATGACGAGCCGCCGCGAGCAGACCGCCGACGAGTACGGCGTCTTCATCCAGACCCTCCTCGGGGGCGAGGGGATCGACCGCGGGCGGATCAAGGCGGTCGCCATCTCCAACGTCGTCCCGCCGGTCCAGCAGACGCTCGAGTGGATGAGCGAGAAGTACTTCGGGGTCCGCCCCTTCAGCGTCGAGCCGGGGGTCAACGTGAAGCTGCCCATGCGCGTGGACAACCCCCACGAGGTCGGCAGCGATCGCCTCTGCAACGCCGTCGCCGCCGTGGCGCTCTACGGCCCGCCCTTCATCGTGGTGGATTTCGGGACGGCCACCAACTTCGACTGCGTGAACGCGCGCGGCGAGTTCATCGGGGGGGCCATCGCCCCCGGGCTCACCCTGGCGGCGGAGGCGCTCTTCTCCCGGGCCGCGCGCCTGTACCGGGTGGAGTTCGTGAGGCCGAAGGAGGCCATCGGGCGCAACACCGTGACCAACATCCAGTCGGGGCTGGTGTACGGCTATGCCGGCCTCGTGGACGGGCTGGTGGAGCGTATCAGGGCCGAGATGGACGGGGAGCCCAAGGTCATCGCCACCGGAGGCCTCGCCACCCTCATCCAGGGGGTGGCCCGCTCCATCCAGCACGTGAACCCCGACCTCAGGCTGGAGGGCCTCCGGCTGATCTGGGAGCAGGCCCACCCTCAGGGCACCCACCCCCAGGGTCCTTGACAGGGGGGGCCTGGGACCGGTACACTACCCCGAAATATAGTAGTAGGGGAGGGCGGCGACACATGGGCATGTGGATCGGGCGGGGGCGCAAGGCCCGGATCGCGTACGGCTTCGACGACATCGCCCTGGTGCCGGGAGCCGTCACCGTGAACTCCAACGAAGTCGACATCGCGTGGGAGCTCTGCGGCCGGCGCTTCGAGATCCCCATCATCGCCGCGGCCATGGACGGCGTCGTGGGACCCCGGCTCGCCGCGGAGATGGGGCGGCTGGGCGGCCTGGCGGTCCTGAACCTCGAGGGGATCCAGACGCGGTACGAGGACCCCGACCAGGTGCTGGAGCGGATCATCTCGGCCAGTCTCGAGGAGGCGACCCGGATCATCCAGGGGATCTACGGCGAGCCCATCAAGGAGGAGCTGATCCACAGGCGGATCAGCGAGATCAAGAAGGGCGGCGGCCCCGCCGCGGTCTCCTCCATTCCCCAGCGCGCCGAGCGCTTCGCCAAGATCGCCGAGGAGGCCGGGGCCGACCTCTTCGTGGTCCAGTCCACCGTGACGACCGCCCGCCATCTCGCCACCGAGTACACCCCCCTCGACTTCAGCAAGCTCAAGAAGAACCTCTCGATCCCCCTCATCGTCGGCAACTGCGTGACCTACGAGGCCTGCCTGGAGCTGATGCAGTCCGGCGTTGACGCGTTGCTCATCGGAGTGGGGCCAGGTGCCGCCTGTACCAGCCGCGAGGTCCTCGGGCTGGGCGTCCCCCAGGTCACCGCCACGGCGGATTCGGCGGCGGCGCGCGACTTCCACTACAAGCAGACCGGCCGCTACGTGCCCATCATCACGGACGGCGGGATGACCACGGGGGGCGATATCTGCAAGGCGCTGGCCGCCGGCGCCGACGCCGTGATGATCGGCTCGGCCTTCGCGCGCGCCCACGAGGCCCCGGGCCGCGGCTACCACTGGGGCATGGCGACGCCCCACCAGAACCTGCCGCGGGGCACCCGGATCCGCGTGGGCGTGACGGGCCCGCTGGAGCAGATCCTCTTCGGCCCCGCGTTCACCGACGACGGCACCCAGAACCTGGTCGGCGCGATCCGCACGTGCATGGGCTCCGTCGGCGCCCGCACGATCCGCGAGTTCCAGCTCACCGAGATCATCATCGCCCCGGCCATCAAGACGGAAGGGAAGGTCTTCCAGCGCGCTCAAAAACTGGGATTGCCGAAGTAACGCAGCGGTCAGCGCCAGCGGTCAGCCGCTGACAGCCGAAAGCTCGACATGGATAAGATCGCGGTCCTGGATTTCGGCTCCCAGTACACCCAGCTGATCGCCCGCCGCATCCGCGAGCTCAGCGTCTACTCCGAGATCTTCTCCTGCCTCCACCCGCTGGACGAGATCCTCGCCGGCGGCTACAAGGGGATCGTCCTCTCCGGCGGGCCGTCCAGCGTCTACGAGGACGGGGCGCCGCTCCCGCCCCGCAAGCTCTTCGAGGCGGGGATCCCGGTCCTCGGCATCTGCTACGGGATGCAGGCGATGGCCTATCTCCTGGGCGGGCACGTGATCCCCGCCGAGCGCCGCGAGTACGGCGCGGCCGAGTTCCGCCTGGAGGGGAGCGAAGGCCTCTTCGACGGCGTCAGGCCCGAGCGCGGCGACAGGATCCGGGTCTGGATGAGCCACGGCGACACGGTGCTCAAGCCCCCCAAAGGGTTCGTGTCCCTCGGCTCCACGGAGAACTGTCCGGTGGCGGCCATGGCCGATTCGAAGCGGCGGCTCTACGCCGTCCAGTTCCACCCCGAGGTCGTTCACACCCCCCAGGGGAAGACGATCCTCCAGAACTTCGTCGCCCTCTCGGAGGCCAATCCCACCTGGTCCATGGCCTCCTTCATCGACGCCGCCGTCGAGGAGATCCGGGGCCAGGTGGGGCGCGACCGGGTCCTGTGCGCGCTCTCCGGGGGCGTGGACTCGGCCGTCACGGCGGTCCTGGTCCACCGCGCCGTCGGCGACCAGCTGACGTGCGTCTTCGTCGACAACGGGGTGTTGCGCAAAGGTGAAGCCGCGTCGGTTGTGCACACCTTCAGGGACCACTTCAAGATCAACCTGGTCCACGTGGACGCCTCCAAGCGCTTTCTCCAGCAGCTCAGCGGCGTGGCCGACCCCGAGCTCAAGCGCAAGCGCATCGGCGCCGAGTTCATCGCCGTGTTCGAGGAGGAGGCCCGGAAGCTCGGCGAGATCCCGTGGCTCGCCCAGGGCACGCTCTACCCCGACGTGATCGAGTCGATCTCCTTCCGCGGGCCGTCGGCGACGATCAAAACGCATCACAACGTCGGAGGGCTTCCCTCCGTCATGAGCTTCAAGCTCCTGGAGCCCCTCCGCGAGCTCTTCAAGGACGAGGTGCGCCAGCTCGGCGAGCTCCTGGGGCTCCCGCCGGAGATCGTGTGGCGGCAGCCGTTCCCCGGCCCGGGGCTGGCCATCCGGATCCTCGGAGAAGTGACCGAGGACCGGCTCGATCTCCTCCGCGAGGCCGACGCCATCGTCCAGGAGGAGGTGCGGGGGGCCGGGCTCGAGCAAGAGCTCTGGCAGGCCTTCGCCGTCCTGCTCCCGGTCAGGACCGTAGGCGTCATGGGGGACTTCCGCACCTACGCCCAGGTGATCGCGCTCCGCGCCGTCATGAGCCAGGACGCCATGACCGCCGACTGGGCGCGGCTGCCCTACGAGCTCCTGGGGCGGATCTCGAACCGCATCATCAACGAGGTGAAGGGCGTCAACCGGGTCGTGTTCGACATCTCCTCCAAGCCCCCGAGCACCATCGAGTGGGAGTGATGGTAGAGCAAGAGATCCAACGCATCGTCCGGCGGATCGCGGAGGGGTATCAGCCCATCAAGGTGACGAGATCACTCGGTCGCGTGATGAGATTCTAGGGTTGGTGGAATCAATTCGGCGGGAGTCGGGAAGGCGCTAGGCCCGTGACCCATTCGGACTTCGTCCACCTGCACGTCCACTCGGAGTACAGCCTCCTGGACGGCGCGGCCCACCTGGACAAGCTCGTCGCCCGGGCCAGGGAGCTCCGCTTCCCGGCGCTCGCCCTCACCGACCACGGCAACCTGTTCGGGGCCATCGACTTTTACCTGGCCTGTCAAAAGGCGGGGGTCAAGCCGCTCCTCGGGGCCGAGCTCTACGTGGCGCCGGGGAGCCGGTTCGAGCGGGCCAACCTGGACGGGTCCTACGAGGGCGCCAACCACGTCACGGTCCTGGCGAGGACCCGGCAGGGCTACAAGAACCTCGTCAAGCTCGTCTCCAAAGCATATCTTGAAGGGTTCTACTATAAACCCCGGGTGGATAAGGAGCTTTTGGCCCAGTACTCGGATGGTCTCCTGGTCTTGTCGGGGTGCCTGAACTCGGAGGTGTCCCGGCTCCTGGCCGGGGGCGAGGAGGACAAGGCCCGGCAGGTCGCCGGCTGGTACCAGGAGGTGTTCGGCCGGGATTACTACTTCATGGAGGTCCAGTCCCACGGCCTCGCCGAGCAGGCTAAGGTGACCGAGGCCACGCTGACGATCGCTAAAGCCCTCGGGGCCTCCGTGGCCGGCACCAACGACGCCCACTACCTCGAGGCCGCGCACGCCCGCGCCCACGAGGCGCTCCTCTGCATCCAGACCGGGACGACGATGCGGGACCCGAACCGCTGGCGCTTCTCCACCGACCAGTTCTACCTGAAGTCGGCCGAGGAAATGCAGCGCGTCTTCGCCGACCTCCCCGAGGCCTGCCGCAACACCCTGGCGGTGGCCGAGCGCTGCAACCTCGAGCTCGAGTTCGGCCAGTTCCACCTGCCGCACTACCGGGTGCCCGAGGGGCACACCCTCGAGACCTACCTGAAGCACCTCGCCACCGAAGGGCTCCGCACGCGCTACGGGCCCACGCCGCCCGACGCCGTCGTGGATCGCCTGGAGCAGGAGCTGGCGGTCATCGAGAAGATGGGCTTCGCCGGCTACTTCCTCGTGGTGTGGGATTTCATCGCCTACGCCAAGGGGCAGGGGATCGCCGTGGGGCCGGGCCGCGGCTCGTCGGCCGGCTCGCTGGTCGCCTACGCGCTCGGGATCACGAACATCGACCCGATCCGCTACGGGCTCCTCTTCGAGCGCTTCCTGAACCCCGAGCGCGTCTCGATGCCCGACATGGACATCGACTTCGCCGACGACCGGCGGGACGAGGTGATCGAGTACGTCGCCCGGAAATACGGCCGCGAGAACGTGGCCCAGATCATCACCTTCGGCACCCTCGGGGCCAAGGCGGCGATCCGCGATGTCGGCCGGGTCCTGGGGATGGCCTACAACGAGGTGGACCGGATCGCCAAGCTCGTCCCCGCGTTCCCCCTCAACATCGCGCTCGATGATGCCCTGTCGCAGTCTCCTCAGCTGGCGGAAGCAATCCGGAGCCGCGCGGAGCTCGCGGAGCTGTGGGACACCGCCAGGTCCCTGGAGGGGCTCACCCGCCACGCCTCCAAGCACGCCGCCGGCGTCGTGATCTCCGACGAGCCGCTGATCGAGCACGTCCCGCTCTACAAGGACCCGAAGCGGAACGAGGTGCTCACCGGGTACGCCATGGGGCCCATCGAGAAGATCGGTCTCCTCAAGATGGACTTCCTCGGCCTCCGCACCCTGACGGTCCTCGCCAACACCGCCCGCCTGGTGGGGGAGACGACGGGGAAGCCGGTGGACCTCGACGCGATCCCCTTCGACGACCCGAAGACCTACCAACTCCTAGCGGACGGGAAGACCTTCGGCGTCTTCCAGCTGGAGTCGGCGGGGATGCGGGAGGCCCTGAAGAGCCTCAGGCCCGAGCGCCTGGAGGACGTCGTCGCCATGGTGTCCCTCTACCGTCCCGGCCCCATGGACCTCATCCCCGACTTCATCAACCGGAAGCACGGCCGGGCCAAGATCACCTACGAGCACCCGCTGATGGAGAAGTACCTCAAGGGCACCTACGGCATCATGGTCTACCAGGAAAGCGTGATGCAGATCGCCTCCGAGATGGCCGGCTTCACGATGGGCGAGGCCGACATCCTCCGGCGCGCCATGGGGAAGAAGGACCGGGAGCTCATGGCCAGGCAGCGGGCCAAGTTCGTCGACGGGGCGAAGGCCCGCGGCATCGCGCAGAAGAAGGCCGAGAAGATCTTCGACCTCATGGAGAAGTTCGCGGGCTACGGCTTCAACAAGTGCGCGACGGCTGACACTCAAATCGAGCTGGCCGACGGCACCGTGAAGCCGATCACCGAAGTCCGCGCCGGCGATCTCGTCCTGACGAAGGACGGCCCGTTCAAGGCCCTCGGTGTGAGGCCGAGTGGCGTCAGAAAGATTGGGCGGCTCCGCCTCGCCAATGGCATGGAGGTGCGGTGCACTCCCGACCACCCGGTCTTCACCCAGCGGGGATGGGTGAACGCGGAGGAACTCACCAACGACGACTTCGTCGCGGTCGCCCGCCAGCTGCCCTGCGGAGAGATCGCCGTTCCGAATCATCACGCGGAGCTCCTCGGCTACGCCCTGTCCGAGGGGAGCCTTGGTTACGAGAGCCACTTCTACCTCTACTCGAGCGATGCGGACGAGCTGCAAGACATGAGCCGTATCGTCGCCCGCTTTGCCAATACCATTCCGCGCGTTGAGCACCGGGCCGACGACAGGGCTTCCTCCGTCCGCCCGGTCCGGGTGAACCCAAAGATCCCATCCGAAGCGGTGGAGTTCCTATTCCAGGTCTGCGGGCTTCAATGGAAGAACGCACTGAACAAGCAAGTCCCGTCGCTGGTGGATCAGTGGAGCCGGGACTCGGTTGCTGTGCTCGTGGCCAAGCTCTTTCAGGGCGACGGATGTATCCATCCGAAGACCTACTCCATCTTTTATGCCACGTCGTCGAAGGGACTTGCATTCGATGTCCGACGGCTCCTCCTAAAGCTCGACATCCCCTCGACAATCCATCAGAAGAGATTCCGGTACCGAGGCGGGCATCGGGTAGGCTACACGGTGAACCTCATCGGGGGCCGACCGACCTATGACCATTTTGCCGCTCTGATCGGCCCTCACCTGGTGGGCAAACGGCGTCGGGCTCTCCGCCGACTTGTAGCTTCCTATGTAGGCTCCAAGACCCTCCTTGGTAGAGGGACCGTGGACGTCATCCCGCTCGCAATCTCCCTGGAGTCGCTCCGGCAGGCTATCCTGAAGCGGTTCCCGACCCTCGCAGCTGGCTGCCGGGCGCTCGGGGTTTCCTGCCAGCTAACGAACCGCAGCGGCAGGAGACGCGGCCTTCGCCGTGATACGATCCAGTTCCTGGCCGAAAAGCTCGATGCGCCTCAGCTTCAGTCTCTGGTCGATCCCGCGATCGGCTGGTCGAGACCCAAGAAGTTCGTCCCAGAGGGATTCGAGCCGACCTACGACTTCGAGGTTCCAGGGGCGCACAGCTTCATCGCCAACGGGATCGTCGTCCACAACTCCCACGGGACGGCGTACGCGGTGGTCGCGTACCAGACCGCCTACTTCAAGGCCAACCACCCGGTGGAGTTCATGGCGGCGCTCCTCACCTCGGAAATGGGGGACACGGACAAGATCGTCAAGTACATGGAGGAGTGCCGGGCGATGGGGCTCCAGGTCCTCCCCCCCGACGTCAACGTCTCCGGCGTCCAGTTCACCGTCGTGGGCGGGACGCTCCGCTTCGGCCTGGCCGCCATCAAGAACGTGGGCGAGGCCGCCATCCAGTCCACCCTGGCGACCCGGGAGGCCAAGGGGCCCTTCACCTCGCTGGCGGACTTCTGCGCCCGCGTGGACCTCCGCCTGGTGAACCGCCGGGTGGTCGAGAGCCTCATCAAGGCCGGGGCCTTCGACTCGCTCGGGCTCACGCGCGCCCATCTCCTGGCCACGCTCGACCGGGCCATGGAGGCGGGCCAGCGCCGCCAGCGCGATCGCCTGGAGGGCCAGGCGTCGTTCTTCGAGTTGATGGGAGAGGCGGGGGGCGGCGCCGAGCCGCCGGCGGGCGAGGAGCCGCCGATCCCCGAATGGGAGGGCGACCAGCGGCTCGCCTACGAAAAGGAAGTGCTGGGCTTCTACCTCTCCGGCCACCCGCTGGCCCGCTTCCAGGAGGAGGCCGAGCGCCTCAAGGCCGCGCCCCTCGCCGACCTGGGCCAGAAGGCCGTCGGGGCGCGTCTCACCCTCCTCGGCCAGATCACGGCCCTCAAGGAGATCCCCACCAAGAGCGGGGAGCGGATGGCCTTCGCCACCCTGGAGGACATGACCGGCAGCGTGGAGCTGACCGTCTTTCCCGGGCCCTTCAAGGTGGCCGCGGCTCTCCTTCGCTCCGGGGAGCCGATCGTGGTGCGCGGAAGGGTGGATGAGACGGAGAAGGGCCGGGTCGTGCTGGCGGAGGATATCCGGCCCCTCGGGGGCGCCGCGCCGCGGGAAGCGGCCGAGGCCGACCCGTTCAATGCCGGCCCGGATCGCGAGCCCCAGACCTGCCGGATCCGCGTCCCCGCCAACGGCGAATCGGAAGCGCTCCTCGAATCCGTGAAGCGCGTGTGCGGCGAGCACCCGGGGCGGGTGCCGCTGTTCGTCCACCTGCTCCTGCCGGAGCAGGAGGTCGTCGTGCGGGTCAAAGGGCTCGGCGTGGACCCGGCGCCGGATCTGGTGACGAAGGTCGAGGCCCTCCTGGGGCAGGGGAGCGTCCTCATCGAATGAAGATCCTCGTCGTCGATGATGAGCCGATCGTCGCCGGCCTGATCGCCGACGGCCTTCGGGACGAGGGGTACGAGGAGATCGTCATCGCCACCAGCGGGCCCGACGGTCTCCAGATGATCAAGCGGGATCCCCCGGACGTGGTCTTCCTGGACATCACCATGCCGGGAATGGACGGGATCGAGGTCCTGCGGCAGATCCGCCAGAAATGGGCGGACCTACCGGTCATCATCCTGTCCGGATGGGGGACCGAGCTACAGATCCAGGCCGCCCGGGAACTGGGCGTGACCGACGTGCTCCAGAAGCCCGTGCCGCTGAAAAATCTCTCGCAGACGCTCGGCCGGATCCAGCAGATGGCCGGAACCGCGCCGCCCTTCGTCATCGTGGTGACGCGAAACCAGCCCCGCGTCTTTGCGCATCTCAGCCGGAAGTTCGCCGGAGACCTCGAGTTCCAGGTCATCAAGGATCGGCGAGGGGTCGAGCGCCGCCAGCGCGCCGAGCCGCACGAGCCGGAGCGCCGCCGGGCGGAGCGCCGCCTCGCGGCGGCCGACTTTCTGCGTTTTCAAGGGGTCGCGATCATCCGGCAGCGCCAGGCCACCTTCGCCCGCCCCCGGTGAGGCGGACTGTGCCGCGCCGCCGTATCCTCGTGGTGGAGGACGACGAGATGGTCCGCGACGCGGTGGCCATGATGCTCCGGGCGGACGGCTACGAGGTCGTGACCGCGGGCACCGGGGCGGAAGCCCTCGGCCTGCTCGAGCGGGGCTCCTACGACGTCATCGTCAGCGACCTCCGAATCCCGTACATGGACGGCCTCACGTTCTACCGCGAGGTGAAGCAGCGCTGGCCGGCCGCCCTGCCGCGCCTCATCTTCATGACGGGCTCCGCCGAGGATCCCGAGTCCGCCCGCTTCCTGCGGGAGACGGGCGTGCCGGTGCTGGCCAAGCCCTTCACCCCGGAGAGCCTTCGCCAAGCCGTCCAGCAGGCCTTCACGGCGCCGTGAGCCCCCGCCATGCCTGAAGAGCTCGAGTTCGAAAAACCGCTCCTGGAGCTGGAGAACCGGATCGCGGAGCTGCGCGCCTCGTCCGATCCGCTCGCCGCGCGGGACGAGATCTCCGCCCTCGAGGAGCGCCTCCGGCGCCTCCAGCAACGCACATACGCAAGCCTGACCCCATGGCAGCGGACGCAGCTGGCGCGCCACCCCAAGCGCCCCCACACCCTGGATCTCTTCCGGCTCCTCCTGGAGGACTTTGTCGAGCTCCACGGCGACCGCCTCTACGGCGACGACAAGGCCATCGTCGGCGGGCTCGCCCGCTTCGAGGGCCAGTCGGTCATCGTGGTCGGCCACCAGAAGGGGCGGGACACCCGCGAGAACCTGGCCCGAAACTTCGGGATGCCGCACCCGGAAGGGTACCGCAAGGCCCTCCGGCTCATGAAGCTGGCGGAGAAGTTCGCCAAGCCGGTCTTCACGTTCGTCGACACGCCGGGCGCGTACCCCGGGCTGGGCGCCGAGGAGCGCGGCCAGGCCGAGGCCATCGCGCGGAACCTCCGGGAGCTGGCGGGCCTCCGCACGCCCGTGATCGCGGTGGTGACGGGGGAGGGGGGGAGCGGGGGCGCCCTCGCCATCGGCGTCGCCGACCGCGTGCTGATGCTCGAGTACGCCATCTACTCCGTGATCTCGCCCGAGGGGTGCGCGGCCATCCTCTGGGGGGACGCCGCCAAGGCCGCGGAGGCCGCCGAGCTGCTCCGGCTCACGGCCCCGGACCTCCAGCGGCTGGGCGTGATCGACGGCATCGTGCCCGAGCCCGTGGGCGGGGCGCACCGGAACTGGGAAGAGACGGTGGCCGCGCTCCGGCAGGCGCTGCGCGACCACCTCTGGGAGCTGAAGGGGAAGACCCCGGACGAACTCGTGAGGGACCGCTACGACAAATTCCGTAGGATCGGGGTATTTGAAGAACCCCACTGACGTTCGAGAACGCGACGGCCAACCAGGCCTTCCCGGCTTGCGCGAAGAGGGTAACGAGGGGCTCGGCGAAGGGCACTGGGACCCCGAGGGCGGGCAAAAAGGAAACTTGACAGAACAGGTTCAACTGTCTTAAAAATAAATAAAATCATTAGCGTAGATATCCCGGGCACCCCGGCTGCCCAGCCTGGGGTGCTCCCGAAGGGGAGCCTTCGAACCGTCTGAAGGTTCCCGGAATGTTTCTGGGGCGGGGCCCGGGGATTTGTCCCTTGCTGAACATTCCCGTTTTCTTTCCCCCGCGTGACCCCGATGTGCCCAGGGGGGTCCTGCGCGGAGCGGCCGTGGTGCTGAATGAACAACAGCCACAGGATCGGTAGCCAAGTCCTCACCGTGGACGTAGTTTCTTTCCGGCCTCCTTGCTGGGATTCGGAGCGCCGATGGGGCGGAAACCAACCGGGGATTGACGTGGAGAGAACGACAGCAGGAGGAAACCGAGAGCGGGGGAGCAAGTGGATTGAGGGGGGGGTGACAGTCCGCGCGGTAAAGCCCGGGACGAAGGCAGACACGGTCCGATACCTGTTCATCGTGCCGAGAGAGCAGGCTGACTTGTTCGAGTATCTGACCCGGGATTTCTCCGAGGTCAAAGAGGTCCAGGTCCTCCTGGACCGCCGGGCGGGGGACCGGCGGCAACTCCCCCCGGCCGAGCAGGTTCCCAGGCCGGGACCCGACGATCTAGCGAGAGCCGATGGGCTGAGGATGCTGTGGCATAGGATTCACGAGTCGCTTTTCCATTGGACCTCCCGTCTCTCGCGACGGTCGTTGGCGCTACCAGGCGGTCGCTCCATCACTCCGCTCGATCCACGCCCGCCGGTTAGCTCGACTGAGATCGGAAAAACTCTTCAGGCTGTTCACGCGCTGAAAGGGGAGGTAGACCGCTCACTGGACGTCCTTCGGGCCCTGGGAGCCGAAGTCGATCGGCAGTTGAAGGTCCAGAGCCCACCCGTCGAGATCGACTCCTTACGTGCCCTCGGACAGGTAGTCGACGGAACAGGCCACAACTTGAACAACGCCTTGGCGACAATCCTGGGCTACACGGAACTCCTCCTCAAGGAGCCGCTGGACGAGCAGACCGAGCGGCGGCTGAACATCATCCGGCAAGCGGCGCTGGAGGTGGGCGTCATGGTGCATCGGCTGCAGGAACTGGCCGCCCCCCACCCGCACGGCGCCTTTGGTCCGATGGTCCTCTCGGAGGTAGTGGCCGAAGCCCTCGAGATCACCCAGCCGCGGTGGCGGGACGAGTTCGAGCGCCACGGCGTGAGCCTCACCGTCGTGCGGGAGCTGGACCCGCTGCTCGCGGTGGAGGGCAACCACGCGGACCTGCGCGAGGCGCTGGTTCATCTGATCCTGAATCGAGTGGACGCCATGGCGTCCGGCGGCACCCTGACGCTTCGCAGCCGGAGCGTCGAGCCATCTTGGGTGGAGCTGGAGGTGGCGGACACGGGGGCGGAGCGCCCCGCCGGGCTCTCCGGGGCCTCGGCCATCGTCGAGCAGAACGGTGGCGAACTTTCCGTGGTGAGCGCGCCGGGCACGGGTACCGTGGTTCGGCTCAGGCTGCCCGAGAGCCAGTTCTGCCTGGTCCCGTCCGACGGCGCGGTGGAACGGTGTGCGCCGGACCAGGCCCGCAGGATCCTGCTTGTGGATGATGACTTGCGGCTGCTGCGTGCCCTCACGGATCTCCTCGAGGCGTCCGGGCATCAGGTGCGGATGGCGACATCGGGGGCCGACGCGCTGGCCCGCTTGAAGGAAGACGCAGCGGACGTGGTCATCACCGACCTTGGCATGCCCGGGATGACGGGGTGGGAGCTGGCGGAGCGAATCAAAACCCGTTTCCCACAGACCCGCGTGGTCCTCCTCACGGGATGGGGAGAGGCGGTCGCCGACTCCGACGCCAGCCGCTTCGTGGATCGGGTCATCGCCAAGCCCGTGCGGGCCGACGCGCTCCTGCGTTATGTCGGCGAGGGCCCCTGCGGGGTCGCCCGCATGACGAGCTAGGGGAGAGGCGGCAGGCGTGAGCGGGTCCGCTGAGACGGCGGATAATAAGGGCGAGACCAAATCGGTCGAGACCCTCCTTCTCCAGCTGGTGAAGACCGTCAAGACCCTGACGCTCTACCCGTTCAGCAACCCTGTGAGTCAAAAGTCCCTCTCAGACCTCAGCGCCCAGTTTGTGGCGCATCTCCACCAGTTCGGTCTCCTCACGCTGCAAGTTCAGCAGTATGAGCTCCTGCATGACGGCCGCGTCGTGTATCACAACACCAATCATCAGGAGAGTCTTCCTCTGAAGTTGTTTCTGGATGGCATAGCGGAGCTTGTGTTCCATGAAGGATTGGAACAAGCAGAGCTGGCCCGGTTTTTGGAAATTCTGGTCCGGGATCTGGATCCCGGCACGGCCGACGACGATAGGGTGACGTTGCTCTGGGAGGCCGATTTTGCCCATATCGGGTTTACCATTGCGGAAGGTTATGCGGGCGAA
>JACPSW010000050.1:0-20176 GCA_016193045.1 Candidatus Rokuibacteriota bacterium
CGGTCTTCCCGGCGGCGTCCCAGGAGGAGACCTTCGGCGCCGCGTTGGTTCCGTTCCACCTGCGCAGCCTCTACGCCACGCCGGCTATGGAGCGTCACGGGCTGGACGGGCACCTGAATGTTTAAATAATCGAGAAATAGTCACAGTAAACTAAGGAGAAAAGTCATGGCAAAATCGATTCCAGAAGGGTATTACACAGTTACACCGAGTATCACGTTCAAAGATTCGAAGAAGGCAATCGAGTTTTATGAAAAAGCTCTCGGCGCGAAAGTGCTGGATGTGTTTCCGAACCCTACCGGCCAAGGCATCATGCATGCGACGATCCAGATCGGTGATTCGATCATCATGATGGGAGATGAGGGGCCGCAAGGCAAGAGCGCGGAAACGCTCGGCAGCTCGCCGATCAGCCTGCACGTGTACGTGCCTGACGCGGACGCGGCGTTCAAGCAGGCCGTCGCGGCCGGAGGCACGGCGACGATGCCTGTGGCGGACATGTTCTGGGGAGACCGCGCCGGGCATATCAGGGACCCGTTCGGTTATTCCTGGATGATCGCCACGCACACGCAGGACCTGACCCCGGAGCAGATCCGTAAAGGCGCCGAGGCCTTTTTCGCTCAAATGGCGAAGAGATAGCGGCATCGGCCTTCCACAAGTCCAAGCTCACGAGGAATGTCACGCTGCCCGGGTGGGACCTGACCTTTACAGACGGCCAACGGGAGCCCCTCAGGGGTCGCCTGATCACGGTCGAGCCGCGCGACTGAACGATCGGGAGGTGGGGGATGACGATTCGCTTGGACCATACCATCGTGCCAGCGAAGGACAAGAAGGCCTCGGCCAAGTTCTTCGCCGAGATCTTCGGCTTGACGGTCAAGCCGGGCCAAGGCCACTTCGTGCAGGTGCAAGTCAATGAGAGCCTGACGCTGGACTTCGCCGACCAGCCAGAACCCTGGGGTGGGCCGGGTTTCGACCCCGGGACGGGCCAGAGCCATCACTACGCTTTCCATGTCAGCGGGGCGGAGTTCGAGGCGATCTTCAGCCGGGTGAAGGCCAAGGGGATCCCCTACGGCAGCGAACCAGACGGCCACACCGACGGCCGGATCTACACGCGCCGGGGTGGGCGCGGTTTCTACTTCGAAGACCCTTACGGCCATCTCTTGGAAGTCATGACAGTGCCCGAGACGGGGAGCTAGCCGGGGCGCCCTCCGACAGGTCGAGGCTCGTCGGAACCCATCGGGCTGCGGTAGGATGCTGCTGGGATGCGCCACACGCGCAGGGAAGTCATGGGCCGGGCGCGACGAGAGTTCGCCACGCTCGACCGGCTGGTGCGGCGGCTCCGTCCGGCGGATTGGACCTGGCGGGTGCCCCGCCCGCCCACGCGAGATCCCTGGACGGTGAAGGACGCGCTGGCCCACATCGTGTACTGGAAGGAGCATACGGCCCGCGTAATCCGGGGCGAGCGGCGGCCCCCGCCGCTACGGGGGCTCGACGTGAACCAGATCAACCGCGTGATCTATCTGCGCTGGCGGCGCCGGAGTCCCGGCCAGGTCGTCGAGTGGCATCGGCGCGTCCACGCCGACGTGCTGAGGACCCTGGCCAGGACCCCGCACGAGTGGTTCGGCCGCCGCGAGCGCTCGCCACAGTGGCCGGCGGATCTCCACGGGCACTCGGCGGCTCACCGGATGAGAGACATCGAGGCTGCCCTCCGCAGCCCGGGTGGTCGCCCGGCGGCAGCGCGTGAATGGGGAAGATTGAACTTGAAGGGGAGGCCGGGGCGATCGAATTCTATAAGAAGGCCTTCGGCGCCAAGGAAGTGATGCGGATGCCCGGACCACATGGGAGGATCGGCCACGCCGAGATCCAGATGGACACGCCGAGGTGGTGGAGCTGCATGATTCGGACCTGGCCTTCCTGTGCCACGAGTGATCCTGAGTGTGGTCCGGGCGGTGATGCCAAGATCGATCTCGGGCCTGGAGTGGCCGACTGAGGTCGAGAAAGGAGTAGAGGATGGGCGGAGTACGGGTACTGGTCGGCACGCGCAAGGGCGCGTTCATCCTGACATCGGATGCAAAGCGCGAGCAGTGGGACATCAGCGGCCCCCACTTCGGGGGCTGGGAGATCTACCACCTCAAGGGATCGCCCTCCGACCCGAATCGGCTGTATGCGTCGCAGTCCTCCAGCTGGTTCGGGCAGGTGATCCAGCGCTCCAATGACGGGGGAAGACCTGGGAGTCGGTGGGGAACAAGTTCGTGTACGACGGTGTCCCCGGCACTCACCAGTGGTACGACGGCACGCCGCACCCGTGGGAGTTCGCGCGGGTCTGGCATCTGGAGCCGTCGCCGACCGATCCGGACACGGTCTACGCCGGGCTCGAGGACGCCGCCTTGTTCCGCTCGACCGATGGCGGCCTGACATGGCAGGAACTCCCCGGACTGCGCAACCACCCCTCGGCGCCCTCCTGGCAGCCGGGTGCCGGCGGGATGTGCCTGCACACGATCCTGCTGGACCCGAGCCATCCCGGGCGGATTTTCATCGCCATCTCGGCGGCCGGCGTGTTCCGGAGCGACGACGCCGGCACGACGTGGCGACCGATCAACCGTGGCCTGCGGTCCGAGCAGATCCCCGACCCGACCGCCGAGGTCGGCCACTGCGTGCACCGCATCGCGATGCACCCCTCGCGTCCGGGCGTGCTGTTCATGCAGAAGCACTGGGACGTCATGCGCAGCGACGACGCCGGCGAGTCGTGGCGCGAGGTCAGCGGCAACCTGCCGAGCGACTTCGGGTTCCCGGTCGACGTGCACGCGCACGAGCCGGAGATCATCTACGTCGTCCCGATCAAGAGCGACTCGGAGCACTATCCGCCCGACGGCAAGCTGCGCGTGTACCGCAGCCGCACGGGCGGACACGAGTGGGAGGCGCTCACGAACGGGCTGCCGCAGCGCCACTGCTACGTCAACGTGTTGCGCGACGCGATGGCCGTCGACGCGCTCGACCCGTGCGGCGTGTACTTCGGCACCACCGGCGGGCAGGTGTACGCGTCGGCCAACGCCGGCGACAGCTGGGCGCCGATCGCCCGCGATCTTCCGTCCGTGGTTTCCATTGAGGTCCAGACACTGGCATGATCCGGGTCGTGCTCCCGGCGCATCTGCGCAAGCTGGCGCGCATCGACGGAGAGGTGAAGCTCGACGTCGAGGGTCCGGCCACCCAGCGCGCGGTGCTCGACGCGCTCGAGGCCGGCTATCCATGCTGCGGGGGACGATCCGCGACCACGTCACGCACCAGCGCCGACCGTTTCTGAGGCTCTTCGCCTGCGAACAGGATCTGTCGCACGAATCGCCGGACGCCCCGCTGCCCGTCGCGGTCGCGACGGGGGTCGAGCCTCTTCTGGTCGTGGGCGCCATGGCCGGCGGTTAGAGTCGCCACGGAGGAGATCGTTAGTGACCTATGCGCTGTGGATCGTTCAGGGGCTGCTCGCGCTTCTTTTCCTGCTCGCCGGTGGCATGAAGCTGGTCCTCCCGCTCGAGAAGCTGACGGGGCCGGTGCCGCTGCCGGGCCCCTTCGTGCGGTTCATCGGCGTGTGCGAAGTGCTCGGCGCGATCGGCCTGGTCCTCCCCGGGCTCCTGCGCATTCGACCGGGACTGACCCCGCTGGCCGCCGCGGGGCTGGTGATCATCATGATCGGTGCGATCGTGATCACGCTGATGGGCGGTGATGTCGTGGCGGCGCTGATCTCGCTGGTGGTGGGGCTCCTTGCGGCCTGCGTCGCCTACGGCCGCTGGCGTCTGGCTCCCCATCGCGGACGCGACCTGACGAAGGCGTGAGGGGGCTTCTTTGGTGCGCCTCGGAGCGAGTGGGTGGACACCGGCTTGCCGGTGGTTGCCGCTCATGTCGAACGTCAAGCGGCCGCCGAGAGCGAGGCCAGATCGGCCGCGTCGGCCCCGAGCGGGACGGTCACATAGCCGACCTCACCGAAGTGCGGAAGCTGCTCCGTCTCCCGATCCAGCCCGGCGAGGAGGGGATCGATTCCCAGGCGGTCGGCCGCAGGGTCCGTGAGGAGCGCGTACGCGCGCCCTGCGATTCGATTCTTGAGCAGCTGGTGAGCGAGGACGACATCGGGCCCCGCTACTCTGGGCCGGCCGCCCACCGCCTGGCGGAGAAAGCTCCCGTAGTGGACAATGAGCTTCAGGTCGAGCCCCGCCGTACCCCGGCAGGCACCGCACTCGCAACTATCGTCCTGGGCCAGCGCGCGCTGGCGATGCTTGAACGCCTGGAACGCACGGCCGAGCGTCGCGAGCAACGGGGCGTCGGCCCCGCCCCGGCCCTCCGGGGCCAGGGCGAAGACGGCGTCGCCCTCGAGCTCCTGGATCTCGAGCGGCGGCGACAGCGCCTTCATGACCTCGCCCAGGAGCACCCCGGTCACCTCCGCGCCGTGCTCGAGCTCGGTCGTGGTCACGAAGGCGGTGAACCCCGAGATGTCGGCCAGGACGAGAAATCCGCGCTCAACTGGCTGCATGGTCTTCGACCCTCCTCTGTTCCTATAGACACCGCAAGGCGGTCGGTGTGAAATCGTGAATAACCGGGCGGTGGAGGCGTACCGGAGACCGGGATGGGCCCAGGCGGCTAGAGCCTTCCGGGAGGAATCCCCTTGGAGCAAAGCGGATACGCCCAATCGCTGAGCAGGCATTATGGGCGCAAGGGTCTCGGGCTCGCCATTGTGGAAGGCTTGCGCGCGGCGGGAAAAGATCGAAGCGCGATCCAGCGGGACGATCTCGCGCCGATTGATCATTTCCACATCCGCGGCAAAGAGGCCACGCTCGAGCTGGCCCGACTGGCCGGACTTCGGCGGGGCATCAAGGTTCTCGACGTGGGAGGGGGGTTGGGCGGCCCGGCCCGGACGTTGGCGGGGGAGATAGGTTGCCAGGTAACCGTCTTGGATCTGACCGAGGAATACTGCAGGGTGGGTGAGGATCTCACGCGGCGGACGGGATTGGGCGACCGGGTGGTCTTTTGCCACGGCAGCGCGCTGGAGATGCCGTTTCCGGACCAGACCTTCGACGCCGTGTGGACCGAACACAGCTCGATGAACATCGAGCAGAAGGAGCGTCTCTACGACGAGATTCGGCGGGTATTGCGGGCGGGTGGCCGGCTGGCGATGTACGAGATCATGGGAGGGCCGAACGCGCCGATCCACTTCCCCGTCCCCTGGGCTCGCGACGCTGCCTCGAGCTTCCTCCGCCCCCCTCAGGCGATCCGTGCGCTCCTATCGGGGAAGCACTTCGAGGAGGTTGCCTGGGTCGATGTGTCAACCCCGGCTCTCGAGTGGTTTCGGAAGCGAGTCGCGGCCGCTCGAGCGGCGGTCGCACCGCCTCCATTGGGATTGCATCTATTGCTAGGCGAGGACTTCGCGCCGATGTTCCGGAATCAGGTACGTAATCTGGAGGAGGGGCGGATCGCGGTCATCATGGGCGTGTGGGACCGCCCTAGTCATCCTTCCACTTCTTCGGTCCCTTCCCGTGTCCGGCGCCCAGCGGACCCCCGCCCCCGCCCTTCTTCAGATGGCCCGGCGGGATCCCCCCCGTCTTCATGAGACCCGGGGGGATCTTGTAGTAGGAGACCGGCACGGCGAGCACCGGCCGGGGAACCCTCTCTTTCACGATGAACACCCATGGACCATTGTAGCCCGGAGCGACAAACCATGAGCCGTCGTGGAAGGTGAAATACTGTCCCCCGTGGGAGAAATAGTTGAAGCTGATGCCCGGCGCGTAATACACGGTCGTGCCAGGTACGACGACCATTTGCGGCGGCGCCGCCACGACGATGGGCGGAGGCGGGGGCGGCGAGCCGATGTTGATGCCAATGCTGATGTTCTGGGCCTGCGCCGGAATCGCTCCTGGCAGGCTCACTGCCGCCGCTACGAGGATGCTTGTGAGCAGGATTGCGTACCTCATCTGAAACCCTCCCCGGTGTCAGAATGCACCGCCTCAATGGGGACGTGCAACGCCCTTGCCAGCCTGAGTTCCGGGAGCGATCTCCTCAATACTCTGATGGTTTCTGCTCCCTAGAAGAGGAGGCGCCACACTGATTGCGGGTCAACATCTGTCAATCCCCAATCACAAGTGTCGGCGGAGGACGCTGAGCCGGACTATCTAGTGCGCTGACCCCGGGCGACTTCCGCGTTACTAGGGTTCCCGCCGAGCCCCGACATAGAATAGTAGTCAATGACGACTGTGAATGTGTCGGGCCTCCGCGTCCGCCTTCTGCTGCTCGTCCTCCTCGCCATCCTTCCGGCCTCCGGGTTGATTCTCTACACGGTCTGGGAACAGCGGCGACAGGCCACCATGGAGGCGCAGGAGAAGGCCCTCCAGCTCGCCACGGTCGTTTCCACGGATCACGAGCGGTGGATCGAGGCGGCCCGCCAGCTCCTCACGGGACTCGCGCGTTTGCCGGAAGTGCGCAGGGGGGACTCTCGCGCATGCAGCCGTCTGTTCGCCGACCTTCTCAGCCAATACCGCGTGTATGCCAACCTCGGGGCGATTGACCCGACCGGCAATGTCTTCTGCAGCGCCCTCCCGCTGACCGGTCCCGTCAGCGTGGCGGATCGCCCTTACTTCCGTCGGGCCATGGAGACCCGCGCCTTCGCGGGCGGCGAGTATCAGGTGGGGCGCATCACGGGAAAGACGACCGTCAACTTCGGGTATCCCGTCTCCGCCGATGGGGAGCGTGTTCAAGCCGTTGTGTTCGCTGCGCTGGATCTGGGCTACCTCAACGACCTCGCTGCCACCGCGGGCCTGCCGCCGGGGTCCACCCTCACCCTGATCGGTGGGACCGGCGTGATCTTGACCCGCTATCCCGATCCGGAGCCATGGGTGGGGAAGTCCGTTCCGGACGCGCCGCTCGTCAAGATTCTCTTGACCCACGGCAAGGGCGTCGCCGAGTCAGCGGGGCTGGATGGCGTCCCGCGCCTCTACGCCTTCGTGCCGCTTCGCGGGGTACCGCAGCCCGCCGCCGTCTACGTGGGGGTCGGGATCCCCACGCAGGCCGCGTACGGCGCGGCCAATCGCGTTCTCACCAGCAGCCTCATCGGCCTCGGGATCGTCGGCCTGGTCGTGATGGTCGCGACGCGGTTATTCGCGGATCGGTCCATCCTCCGCCCCGTGAACGCTCTGGTCGGCGCCGCCAGACGCCTGGCGTCCGGCGACCTGGCCGCGCGGGCCGGCGCTCCCTACCGGCAAGGAGAACTGGGGCAGCTCGCGCGGGCGTTCGACGAGATGGCGGTCGCGCTGGGCCAACAGTCGAGCCAGATCCGCGAGGCGGAGGCCCAGTACCGCGCGCTCGTGGAGCAATCGCTGGTTGGGGTGTACCTCATTGCCGGCAACCGCTTTCTGTACGTCAATCAGGCGATGGCCGGGATGTTCGGCTACGAGGTCAACGAGGTGATCGGCCGGCTCGGACCGATGGACCTGGTCCATCCCGACGATCGGACCCTGGTGATGGAGAATCTCCGGGCCCGTCTCAGCGGCCAGGCCGAGGCCCTCCGGTACGTCTTCCGCGGCCTCCGCAAGGACGGGACCACGATCCACTGCGAGGTCTTCGGGCGCCGGATTCCCTACCAGGGAACGCCGGCGGTCCTGGGTTCGCTGGTGGACATCTCCGAGCGCGTCCGCTCCGAGGAGGGGCTTCGCAAAGTCAACCGCGCCCTCCGCGTGCTCAGCGCGGGGAACATGGTTCTCATCCATGCCAGGCGGGAATCCGATCTACTGCGCGACGTCTGTCGAACGATCGTCGAAGTGGGAGGATACCGGCTGGCCTGGGTGGGCTTCGCAGAGGACGACGAAGGGAAGACGGTTCGTCCGGTCGCCCAGGCGGGCGATGATGCGGGGTATCTCGAGGCGATCAACGTCACGTGGGCCGATACGGAACGAGGGCAGGGGCCGATGGGGGTGGCCATCCGTTCGGGGCGCCCCTGCGTGGTCAAGGACATCCTCGCCGATCGGGCCTTCATCCCCTGGCGGGCCCAGGTCGCTCGGCTGGGATTCACGTCGGTCATCGCCCTTCCTCTGAGCGCCGAGGGCAAAGTGCTGGGAGGCCTGGCGATCTACGCGACGGACCCGGGCGCGTTCGACTCGGAGGAAGTGAAACTGCTCGCCGAGCTCGCGGGTGATCTCGCCTTCGGCATCACGGTCCTGCGGACGCGGGCGGAGCGGGCGAAGGCCCAGGAAGAGCTTCAGCGCCAGCGGGAGGCCCTGCTCCAGAGCGAAAAGCTGGCCGCCATGGGCCAGCTCCTGGCCGGAGTCGCCCACGAGCTCAACAACCCGCTGTCGGTGATCACCGGCCACACGGCCATCCTCCGCCAAACGGGCGGCGGGCCGCTGGCGGAGCGGGCCGAGAAGATCGCCAAGGCGGCGGAGCGCTGCGCCCGCATCGTGAAGAACTTCCTCGCCCTGGCGCGCCAGCAGCCGCCCGAGCGCTCCCGGGTGGAGCTCAACCGGGTCGTCCGGGAGGCGGTGGAGCTCCTGGCCTATCCCCTCCGGGTGGACAACGTCGAGGTGACGCTGGACCTGGCCGAGGAGCTCCCAGCCCTCTGGGCCGACCCCCACCAGCTCCACCAGGTCGTGGTGAACCTCGTCTCCAACGCTCACCACGCAATGCGCGACATGGAGTCCCCCCGCCGGCTCACCCTCGCCACGAGCTATGAACACAACCGAGGCTGGGTGAATCTCGAGGTGCGCGACACAGGCCCCGGGATCCCACCGGAGATCCAGCGGCGGATCTTCGAGCCCTTCTTCACCACGAAGCCCGTGGGGCAGGGCACGGGGCTCGGGCTCTCGCTGTGCCGGGGAATCGTCGAGGGCCATGGGGGGATCATCCGGGTAGAGAGCCAGCCCGGACAGGGCGCCCTCTTTGTCGTCGAGCTGCCGGCGGAGGCCCCGCCACGGGCGGAGCCGGAGGCCGCGAGACCGGAGGCCCAGCGGCCGATCCCGGGCAAGACGATCCTGGTGGTGGACGACGAGCCCGAGGTGGCAGGCATCTTGGCCGAACTGCTTGCCGCCGATGGCCACCAGGTCGAGACCGCAGCGAACGGCCTCCAGGCCCTCGACAAGCTCCGGGAACGCCGCTACGACTTGATCCTGAGCGACCTCCGGATGCCGGGGCTGGACGGGCCGGGCCTCTACCGGGAACTCGAGCGCCGGGACCCGCGCCTCCTTCGGCGGGTCATCTTCCTCACGGGCGACACGCTCCGCCAGGAGAGCCAGGAGTTTCTCGAGCGGGCGGGGGTGCCGAGCCTGACCAAGCCCTTCGACGCGGCCGAGGTCCGGCGACTGGTGCAGCAAGCCCTCGCGGCCGGATAACCCCGACCGAGGGACTTGCCTTTTCACCCCTGCCCGTGGAACCCTGGAGTTCGCCCGAACTCAATACATGGGGGGTCCGACGGCGATGAACCTCACGAGCAACAGTTTCAAGGACGGCGACTATCTGGGACAGGAGCACATTCTCGCGGCCGATTATGGCTTCGGCTGTGGTGGCGGCAACAAGTCGCCGCATCTGAAGTGGGAGGGGGCGCCGGCGGGGACGAAGAGCTTCGCGCTGATGTGCTTCGATCCCGATGCACCGACCGGGAGCGGCTTCTGGCACTGGGTGGTGGTGAACATTCCGCCGGGCGTGACCGAGCTGCCGCTCGACGCCGGCAACCCGGCCGGCGGCAAGCTGCCGGCGGGCGCGCTGCAGGTGAGGACGGACTTCGGCAAACCGGGCTACGGCGGCCCGTGTCCGCCCCAGGGCGACCACCCACACCGGTACCTCTTCACCGTCCACGCCGTCTCCATGGACAAGCTGCCGGTGACGGCCGACACCGCGGCGGCGGTGGTGGGGTTCTACCTCAACTTCAACACCCTGGCGAAGGCCTCCCTGATGGGCCTGTACAAGCGCTGAAAAGGGGTCCCATGAAGATCCACCGGCTCTACGTCGACAAGAATGGCGAGTCGCACTTCGAGGACGTGGAGGTCGAGTTCAAGGAGTCGACCCGTGCCGGGCAGCTGGCGGCGCGCCTCCCGGCGACCGGGATCATCTTCCGCGAGGTGCCCCCCGACTACGACCTCGACTGGCATCCCGCCCCGCGGCGACAGTACATCATCAATCTCGACGCGGGCGTCCAGCTCACCGCGAGCGACGGCGAGACGCGCCGCATCGGCGCGGGGGAGGTCATCCTCGTCGAGGACACGTGGGGCAGGGGCCATCTCTCGAAGGCGCTCGACGGCAGGCTGCGCCACTGCATTCTCGTCACGCTGGACTGAAGGGCCGCGGCTCGCGTTAGATGAGGAAGCGCCAGAGGGTCTGGGCGAATCCCGCAAGCACGGCGAACGCGGGCAGCGCGGCGGCGGGATAGAGGAACCCCAAGGCGGCGAAACCGCAGAAGATGGCGAAGCACCCGACGTAGAAACGCACCTCACGGCGGTCAATCCACAGTCCAGGATCCAGGATCCGCCTGGCGTTTCCGATGAGGTAGAAGGGGGAATAGAGGAGGGAGAAGGCGAGGAAGAGCCCTGAGAGCGCCAGGAGGCCCCCGAGCGCACCGATGATGATCCAGAGGGCCCACCAGAGTGTTCCGTGCGTCAGAGCATCGTCCATGGCGGGGACGAGGACCTGCGGGCGGTAATAGATAAGCAACATGGCGAGCGAATAGGCGGGGAGAACGAATTCCATCCAGGGCCGCCGCGGCCGGGCGAATACCTCCGGGAAAATCTCTCGCCGATTCATCGTCCGAGTTACGAATTCCAGGAGGCCACGGCCTCTTCGCGCGTGGCATACACGGCGATGGCCTTGTTCAAACCCGTTATCTCGATGATCTTACCCACTTGCCCCTGCACGCCGCAGAGTCGGAGATCACCCCCGGCCTCGCGGGCCCGTTTCATGGCGCGCACTATCTCGCCCAGACCCGCGCTGTCGATGTACTCGATGCTCTCCAGGTCCAGGACGAGTTTGATCCGCCCCGCGTTGATGTAATCCTGCAGTTTCATCTGGCTCACCGAGGCCATGTCCAGGTCCCCCTTGGGGGCCACCTCGACGATGTCCTCCCGCTCTCGGCGGAGACCGCCCTGCTCGTGGCGAAGCCGCTCGAGGTCCTGCTCGAGTGCTGCAGCCCTGGTCCTCAACTGCTCGTTCTCGTTGACCAGCTCTTGCAGCCGCTGGAGGTCTTGCTCGAGCGCCGCCGCCCTGGCCTTCGACTGCTCGTTCTCGTTCCTCAGCTCCTGGAGCCGCTGGAGGTCTTGCTCGAGCGCCGCCGCTCGTGTCCGCAACTGCTCGTTCTCGTTGAGCAGCTCCTGGAGCAGGCCCACCAGAAACCGGCCTTCCTCCATCCATTTGGTCGCTCGCTGCGTGATCGCGTCCTCGAGCGTATCGGCGTCTCGGGCTCCATTGTCCGGAGCCGCCTTCTCCCCCCGCCGAGCCTGCCACGCCCGTTCTGCCCATTCAGAAAGGGTCTCTCGCGCATCGAGCGGAGGCTTATCGCTCATTCCTTCAACCTCCCTTTGACGTTAATCTCGGGGACTTCATCCCTTGGGTGAGGCAAGGGCAATGCCAAAGGCCGGGAGGGAAGAACCCTTTGAGGACAGCATGTTCCATTCGCTGATGCTTGCCCCCTGAGTGTCGAATTGGACAGGATGCGTCAACGTGGCACAGCCGCGGTCGGCAGGGTGCCGAGCCTCCGTGAGGCGTGTGGGCGCGCCCGGGCGCACGGCTACGCGATCGTCGGCTACGACGCCTTGCCATCGAGTTCTCGAGCCGGCGGTCGGTGTCCTTCCCTGAGGGGGCGCACGCCGCGCGGAGCGCCCTCTTCATCCAGCGCCCGTGTTGACAGGCGAGCCGAAGGAGTGTAAGGGGAACGAAACAGCCTGGAGGGGATTCAGATGGCGCACCCACGGATGCGGTTGGAGCTGGATGGTCCGGTGGGCGTGGTGGAGTTCGACCGGCCGCCGGCCAATGCCTACGACCTAGTGTTTCTCGAGGAGCTGGACCAGGTCGTCGAGGAGGTGCGCCGCCGGGACGACGTCAAGGTGCTCGTGCTCCGGGGCAACGACCGGTTCTTCAGCGCCGGGGCGGACATCAACATGTTTCTAGGGGCCCCGCCGGAGGAGATCGGGAAGTTCGGCCTGTTCGGCCATCTGGTGCTGGATCGGCTGGAACGGTTGCCCAAGATCTCCCTCGCGGCCATCACCGGGCACGCCATGGGCGGGGGGCTGGAGATCGCCCTGGCGTGCGACCTGCGCTTCATGGCCGAGGGGAAAGCCCAGCTGGGCCTCGTCGAGGTGAAGATCGGGGCGGTGCCGAACATGGGCGGCACCCAGCGCCTGCCCCGCCTTATCGGCAAGGCTCGAGCGCTCGAGATGATGGCGACCGGCCGGACGGTGGGCGCCCAGGAAGCGCTGGCCATCGGGTTGGTGGATCGGGTCTACCCGGCGGACAAGCTCCTGCCCGAGACGCTGGAGTACGCGAAGACCCTCGCCCGCGGGGCGACCCTGACCATCGGGCTCATCAAACAGTGCGTCAACGACGGGATGGAGCAGCCGCTGGCGAGCGGGCTCGCCCTGGAGCGGACCTGCGGGGCGGTCGCTTTCCGAAGCCATGACTTCAAGGAATGGTCGAAGGCCTTCGCCGAAAAGCGCGCCCCCGCCTTCCTGGCCGGTGACCGACGATGGCACAGGTAGAAACGCCCGGGACCTTCGAGGCGACCGATCCGATGCCGGACGAGTATCGGGAGCTGCTCTTGCGCGTCCTCAAGGTGGCCGCCGACACGGAGACCAGCCTCCTCTTCCCGGAGTCCGACTGGCTGAAGGGGGTCATCGATCTCGCCCCGACCCCCGAGGACCGCCTGAAGATGAGCCGGTTCTACGCCGAGGAGCTCACCCACGGCTACTACTTCTACACGCTGCTGCGAAATCTCGACGTCACCCCCACCGCGGCCGACTACGCGACGGTTCGCCAGCTCTACTTCGCCCAGGTGCCGCTGGAGACCTGGACCGACGTGGCGCTTCTCAACTGCCTGACCGATCGCGTCGGGCTCTTCCAGTACCGGAACATGGAGGGGTGCAGCTACGCTCCGCTGGCCCGGATCGTGGCGAAGATCGCCAGGGACGAAGTCGGCCATGTCGCGATGGGCTACCACAACCTCACCACCATCTGCGGGCATGCCGACGGCAAGGCGAGCGCCCAAGCCCTCCTCGCCAAGTGGTATCCGGTGGCGCTCGACATGTTCGGGCGGTCCGACTCCCGGCGCGAGCCGCTCTACAAGAACTGGGGGCTGAAGAAGCTCGGCAACGAGGAGCTCCGGCAGGCGTACATCAAGGAGGTGAGGCCGCTGCTGGAGGGGGTCGGCCTGGAGGTCCCCGACGCGCGCTCGAACCGCAGGTTCCTCTGATGGCGATCCCCGAGGAGCGCGTCAAGGAGGTCGGCGTCAAGGCCGGGGCTCTGGTGGTGGGGATCGCCGCGACGGACGCCTTCAACGAGTACGTGCCGGCCGGCCATCGCCCGGAGGATTTCCTGCCGGGGGCGCGGAGCGTGGTCGTGGCCGGCGCCAGGGGGCCGACGGCCGGAGCGTGGCGCTCCCCGAACCACGAGGTGATGGAGATCACCGGTTACGACTTCCGGGAAAACATCGCCGTCCACGCGATGGCCGACTTCATCGAGCGGGAGCTGGGCTACTACGCGATCCAGGCGCCCTCGCTCCCCACCGCCGGCCACCAGCCGCCCATGAGCATGATGCTGGCCGCGGTGCTGGCCGGTCTCGGCACCCGGAGCCTGGCGGCGAACATCATCCTCCATCCCGAGTACGGGATGCTCTACTACGCGGCCCTCATCACCACGCTGCCGCTCCACCCGGACCACCTGATGGAGAAGGAGGTCTGTCCCGCGCCGTCCTGCGTGAAGATGTACGAGCGCCTGGGCACGACCCCCTGCCTGCGCGCCTGCCCCGCCTCGGCGGGCGGCTGCCTGGACGGGACCATCGAGGACGGCCGGATCGCCCACTCCTTCTACGACCGGGAGCGCTGCCACAGCCGCGCCCAGACCTACGGCCCGGGGAGCTTCCAGAAGAGCCTCCTGGCGATTCTGGACGAGGATGACCCCGCGCGGCGGAAGACGATGCTCTACTCGGACTTCTTCGCCCGCAGCGTCTCCGCCCTCGCCTTCTACCGGGAGAGCGTCGCCCAGTGCTTCGAGTGCATCCGCGTCTGCCCCGTGGGGAAGGTGCACCGCGTGAACAAGAAGTGAGCCGCGGCGTGGCGACGGAGACGGCGGCCCTCACGGCCCGGGTGAAGGAGGCGGCGCTGAAGCGCGGGGCCCTCGTCTGCGGCGTGGCGCCCGCCGCGGCCTTCGATGGGCCGGCGCCCGAGGGCCACCGGCCCGGTGACCTCCTGCCCGGCGCCCGGTCGGTGGTGGTCGTGGGCGGGGCGCCGCCGCGGGCGGGCGACTGGATCTCGCCCGTGGCCGAGCACCTGGAATCCATGGGGACGACCCAGCGGATCGAGCCCGTGGGGCGCGCCCTGGCCGTCTTCATCGAGGAGGAGCTCGGGTACTATGCGCTCCACGTGCCGGGCGGCGTGGGGCGGGGCGATCGGCCGTTCCTGAGCCTCATGCTTGCGGCGGAGCTGGCCGGGTTGGGGACCCGGAGCCTCGCGGGGCCGGTCCTCCACGCGCGGTACGGGATGCTCTACTACGCCGCGGTGGTCACCACGCTGCCCCTCGATCCGGACCGGCCCCTCGACGCGCCGGTCTGTCCTGCCCCCTCGTGCGTCGAGATGTGGGAGCGGGAGGGCACCACGCCGTGCCTGGCCGTGTGCCCGGCGTCGCGCGAGGGCTGCCTGGACGGGCGCCTCGAGGACGGCCGCTTCGTCCGCGCGGAATACAAGCGCGACCTGTGCGGGACGCGGGTCTACACGAACTGGATCGGGAGCTTCCAGAAGGTGCTGGAGGCGGCGCTGGACGAGCCGGACAAGGACCGGCGCAAGATGCTGCTCTACGGGAGCCTCTTCACCCGCACGCTCTGGTCCATCACCTACGCCGGCCAGAGCCAGGCCCAGTGCTTCGAGTGCATCCGCGTCTGCCCCGTCGGGGCGGAATACCGGACGAAGAAATAAGGAGGGGCGCCATGGCGTTCTTCTCGGTCGATCCCGCGCTCTACCGCCGCTACAAGGACCAGATCCTCGAGCTGTCGAACTCCTTTCAGCGCGACCGGAACGAGCACCTGCCGCCGGGCCAGCGCCGGCCCGGGCTCTCCGACCGGGAGATATCCCTCCAGCTCGGCCTCGAGGAGCGGGTGGTGACGGAGATCCGGTGCGTGGCCGAGCGCGACCGCTACGGGCTCGACGAGTGGGAGCGGGCCATCGAGTTCAAGCGGAAGGCTTGCCGGGACTATGTGGAGACCAAGATCCTCCGGTTCCTCAGGCCCTCGGACTCATGACCGCTGACGGGCGCCTGGGGTCGGTCACCATTCCGCAGCTCTTCAGGGAGCGCTGCGCCCGGACCCCGGAGGCGGTCGCCTTCCGGGTCAAGGAGTTCGGGATCTACCGGGAGGTGACCTGGTCCGAGTACTGGGAGCGCGTGCGCCAGACGGCGCTTGGGCTCCTGGAGCTCGGGGTGGAGGCGGGCGACCGGGTCGCCATCATGGGGGACCCTTGCCCCGAGTGGTGCTACGCGGATCTGGGGGCCCAGGCTCTCGGCGCCATCACCTACGGGATCTACTCCACCTCGGCGCCGTCGCAGGTGCGCTACCTCCTCGAGAGCGGCGGGGCCGTGGTGGCGGTGGCGCAGGACCAGGAGGCGGTGGATAAGATCCTCCCGCTGGCCGCCGGCCTCCCCGGGCTGCGGCAGATCGTCGTCGCCGACACGCGCGCGATGTTCTTTTACCGGGACCCGCGGCTCATGACCTTCGCCGAGCTGCTGGAGGCGGGGCGGAAGCGCGCCGAGCGGGAGCCCGGCCTCGTCGAGGAGCGGATCGCGCGGGGCGACCCCGGCGCGGTCGCCTTCCTCGTCTACACCTCCGGGACGAGCGGCCCGCCCAAGCCCGCGATGATCAGCCACCGGAACTGCCTGACCGCGCTCATCGGCGCCATGGGCGAGGTGTGTCCCGGTCTCGTCACGGGCGCGCACCGCACCGTCTCCTTCCTCTCCATGGCCCACATCCTCGAGCGATCGCTCACCGCGTACCTGCCGCTCGCCTACGACGCGGTCCCGCATTTCGGCGAAGACGTGGAGCAGCTCTCGGAGACGCTCGTCGAGGCCCAGCCCACCTTCTTCTGCGGGGTTCCGCGTGTCTGGGAGAAGATCGCCTCCCACGTCCTGGTGGGGGTCGGGTCGAGCTCGTGGCTCAAGCGGCAGGCCTACCGAGGGGCGATGCGGGTCAAGCGCGCCGCCCTCCAGCGGCACTGGGGCGGCACCCGCCTCTCCCTCGGGCTCCGCGCGCTCTCCTGGGCTTGCCACCAGCTGGTCTTCCGGCACATCCTCCGGAAGGTGGGGTTCCTGCAGGTTCGCTACGCGGTGGCCACCGGCGCGCCGCTTCCCCCCCAGGTCCAGGCGCTCTGGCAGCTCTGGGGCGTGGACCTGATCAACCTGTACGGCTCGACGGAGGCGGGCGGGGTCATCACGAGCCAGCGCCCGGGCTTCCCGCGCCCGGGGGACGTGGGGATCCCGGCGTCGGTCAACAGCGTCCGGCTGGGGCCCGACGGCGAGGTCCTGGTCGGGGGCCCGGGGGTCTTCTGCGGGTATTGGCAGAACGACGGAGCGACGCGGGAGGCCATGGAGGGCGGGTGGCTCCGGGTGGGGGAGGTGGCAGAGGTCGACGGGCGCGGCACGCTCAAGCTCGTGGACCGCAAGCGCGACATCATGGTGACGGCCGGCGGGAAGAACCTGGCACCCACCAACATCGAGAACCAACTGAAGTCGAGCCCCTACGTCAGCGAGGCCGTCGTGTTCGCCGACGGGCGCCGGTACCCGGTGGCCCTGATCGAGATCGAGGCCGCCACGGTCTCGGAGTGGGCCCGGGCCCACGGCGTGGCCTACACGGATTTCGCGAGCCTCGTGGGCCAGCCGCGGGTGCTCGAGCTGATCGGCCGGGAGGTGAGCCAGGCCAACGGGCACCTGGCCCAGGTGGAGCAGGTGAAGAAGTTCCGGCTCCTGCCGAAGGAGCTCGATCCCGAGAACGAGGACGATCCGCTGACGCCGACGCGGAAGGTGAAGCGCCGCCTCATGTACGAGCGCTACCGCGACCTGGTGGAGTCCATGTACGCCGAGGCCGAGTCCCGGCTGATCGACGCCGAGCTCGCCCGGCTCGCCCCGGAACCCCATCCCTGACGAGGAGGAGACCCATGGCAGGCGCATCGAGAGTGCTGGCGTGGTTGGCGGGGGCCGTTGTCCTGGCCGCGCCCTGGACCCCGGCCCTGGCCCAGGAGCCGTACAAGGTGGGGATGACCGCCGCCGTCACCGGCCCGGCGGCCATCGAGTACGCCGCGCGGGTGGAGACCTTCCGGGCCTACATGAGCAAGGTGAACGCCGAAGGCGGCATCAACGGACACCCGATCCAGGTGATCTACGAGGACGACCGGGGGGAGCCCGCCCGGGCGGCGACCAACGCGAAGAAGGTGGTGGAACAGGAGCGGGTCGTGCTCCTGGTCAACACGTCCCTCTCGGCCACCTACAAGCCCGTGATGGCGACGGTGACCGAGACGAAGACGCCCCTGCTCTTCGGGGGCGGCGTCTGCCCGCAAGAGGTCTTCCCGCCCGCGAATCCGCTGATGTTCTGCACGACGTCGTTCGCGGCCCAGATCGACAGCGACTTCGCCGTGCGCTTCATGAAGGAGGCGAGCAAGGGCAAGGTGCGCCTGGGCACCGCCCTGATGGACATCCCGGTCGCGCGGATCGGCATCGACACGGCCGAGGCGGTGGGCCGGAAGATCGGCCTCGAGGTCGTGGGGCGCATCACCATGCCCCCCGGGACGGCGGACTTCACGCCCTTTTCCTCCAAGCTGAAGGACGCCGGCGCCAACTGGGTCTTCGCCTGGTCGCCCTGGTCGTTCCAGGTCGGGCCCTATGAGGCGCTCCTGAACCTGGGCTGGCAGGGCAACTACCTGCTCTACGGCCACCAGCAGCCCATCGACGCCGCCTACCCGCGGCTCAACCGGGAGAACCTCTACGCCCTCGTGGGCGCCTCGATCCTCGCCGAGGGACTCCCCGAGCTCAAGGCGATGCAGGAGACCGCCGCCAAGCACGGCGCGAGCCGCCTCGACGTGGAGGGGTGGGTGGCGGCGGTCGCCGTCCACGAGGCGCTCAAGGCCTGCGGCTGGCCGTGCTCCCGCGAGAAGCTCCAGGGCGCCATGTCCGGGCTCTCGATCACGGTGAAGGGGGTCAAGGGCGGCCCGATCCAGTGGAGCCGCGACAACCACTTCCGGACCGAGCAGTGGTACAAGGTGTACCGGTGGGACAGCGCGCGGCAGCGGGCCGTGACCGCCAAGGGCTGGACCAAGGTGGACGTGGGGCAGAAGCTAAAGGAGCTGCGAGAGACGGCCAAATAGCGCGGTGGCGCAGCTCCTCGCCAACACGCTGGCCCTGGCCAGCACCTACATCCTGCTGGCCATCGGCTACGTGGTGGTGTACCGGTCGAGCCGGGTCCTGAACCTCGCCCACGGCGAGCTCATGATGCTCGCCGGCTACGCCTTCTTCGGGCTGGTGAGCGCCACGCCGGGGCACCCCCTCTGGGCGGTCCCGGCCGCGCTCGTCGTCGCCTTCCTCGCCGGCGTGGCCGTGTACGCCACCCTCGTGCGCCCGATGGCCGGGCACCCGCTCTTCTCCGCGGTGCTCGTCACCGTGAGCCTCGGGATCCTCCTGCGCGGCCTGGTCCTCCTCGGGTGGACCGCGGACATCCTCTACCCGCTGGCGGTGACGGGCTACAAGAACGCCCCGTGGCTGCTGCCGGGGGGCGCGGTGCTGACAACGATCGACCTGCTCTCGATCCTCATGGCGGGGACGATGCTGGTGGCCCTCTGGGGCTTCTTCGCCCGGAGCCGCCTCGGGATCCAGATGCGGGCGGCGGCGGAGAACCCGCTGCTGGCGGCCCAGCGCGGCGTGAACATCCACCTCGTCTTCTCCCTCTCCTGGGGAATCTCGACCTTCGTCGCGGGGGTCGCCGCCGTCCTCTACGCGAGCAAGGTGCGGCTGGACCCGGAGATCGGCGTAATCGGGCTCCGCGCGTTTCCGGTCGCGCTGGTGGGCGGGCTGGACAGCCTGGCCGGCGTCCTCCCGGCGGGGCTGGCCATCGCGCTCCTGGAGAATCTCGCCATCCGCTACGTGAGCCCCCTCCTGAGCGACGTGGTGCCGTTCCTCGCCCTCCTGGTGATGCTCTTCGTCCGTCCCTGGGGGCTCTTTGGCACAAAGGAGGAAATCGAACGGGTATGAGCGTCCCCGGGCCGATAACCGTCGCATCCCGGCGTTCTCGGTCGTCGGCCATCCTCACCGTACAACTGCGTACGCTTCCGGTGGCCTCCTCCCTCGGGCCTCCACCCACCTTCGGTGGGTACCCGGCTCGTTTCTCGGCCCGGGGGTATCCATCTGACCGTCGGCGTGACGCCATGAGGGTGGTCAAGTGAGTCGCGGAACCGGGAGCCCGTACCTCAAGACGGCCTATCCGAGCGACGCGGCCCTCCTGTCCACGCCGGTCCGGCGCTTCTGGCTGGCCGTCTTCGGGCTGGCGGCCCTGGGGTTTCCCCTGGTGGGCACGCCCGTCCTCATGGACCTCCTCTGCCGGACCGCGGTCGCGGTCGTGGGCGCCCACGCCCTCAACCTCGTGACCGGCTACGCCGGCCAGGTCTCGCTCGGCCACGCCGGCCTCATGGCGGCGGGGGCGTTCACCGCGGGCATCCTGAGCGAGGAGCTCGGGGCCCCCTTCTGGCTCGCGCTGCCGGCCGCGGTCCTGGTCGGGGCCCTGCTCGGCGTGGTGGTGGGGATTCCGTCCCTCCGGCTCAGGGGGCTCTACCTGGCGCTCAGCACCCTGGCGCTCCACTTCGTGATCCTGTACCTGGCGAGCGAGTACCAGAGCGGCCGGGGGTTCGCCACCGGCCTCCTTGTGCCCCGGCCGAAGGTGGGCCCCTGGACCCTCGCCGGCGCCACGGCGTGGTACTACGCCCTCGGCGGCGCCGCG
>JACPSW010000050.1:20189-30309 GCA_016193045.1 Candidatus Rokuibacteriota bacterium
CCCTCTTCTGCCTCAACCTCGCCCGGACGCGCCCCGGGCGCGCCTGGATGGCGATCCGCGACCGGGACGTCGCGGCCGCCTCCATGGGGGTGAACGTCGCGGCCTGGAAGGTGCTGGCCTTCGTCGTCTCTTCCGCCCTGACCGCCTTCGGCGGCGGCCTCTGGGCGTACTATCTCGGCTTCGTGTCCGTGGAGGCCTTCAGCTTTTTCCTCACCGTCGAGTACATCGCGATGGTGGTCATCGGCGGGCTGGGGTCGGTCCTCGGGGCCCTCCTGGGGGCGACCTTCGTCACCGTCCTGCCCTACGCCATCGACGCCCTCGTGAACCTCGTGCCCGTGCCGGACCGCGTCCTCACCCACCTCTTCGCGGTGAAGTTCGGCGCCTTCGGCCTCCTGATGGCCGTCTTCCTGATCCTCGAGCCGCGCGGCCTGGTGAGCGTGTGGTCCCGCATCCGGACCTACTTCGACCTCTGGCCGTTCCGCTACCACCCGCTCAAGGGATGACACCGCTCCTGGAGGTCAGCGGGCTCGAGGTCGTGTACAACCACGCCGTCGTCGCCGTCCAGGGCGTGTCGCTGCGGGTCTCCGAGGGCGGGCTGGTGGCCCTCCTCGGCACCAACGGGGCGGGGAAGACGACGACCCTCCGGGCGATCTCGGGGTTCCTCGGCTCGGACAACGCCGAGATCACCCAGGGCACGGTGCTCTGGGACGGCCGGCGCGTCGGCGGGCTTCAGCCGTACGAGGTCGCGGGGCGGGGGATCACGCTCGTGCCCGAGCGCGAGAAGATCTTCGAGACGCTGACCGTGGAGGAGAACCTCGCCGCGGCCGTGCCCGCCCGCCGCGCCCGCGGGGAGAATCGGCGGGAGAGCCTGGATCAGGTGTTCCGGCAGTTCCCCGTGCTCTTCGAGCGGCGCCGCCAGACCGCGGGCTACCTCTCGGGCGGCGAGCGGCAGATGCTCGCGCTCGGCCAGGCCCTGCTCTGCCGTCCCCGCCTCCTGCTGGTGGACGAGCTGTCGCTCGGCCTGGCGCCCTTGATCGCCGGCAACCTGCTGGCGGTCCTCGAACGGCTGCGCGCGGAGCTCGGCCTGACCATCCTCCTCGTGGAGCAGAACGTCGCCGCCGCCCTCAAGATCGCGGACTATGGTTACGTGATGGAGCACGGGCGCATCGTCTTCGAGGACACGGCGCCGCGGCTGCTGGGGCACGCCGACATCCAGGAGTTCTACCTCGGCGTCGGCCAGGAAGGGCGGGCCAAGAGCTACCGGGACGTGAAGCAGTATCGCCGCAAGCGACGCTGGCATGGCTGAGCCGGCGCCGCTCCTGTCCATCCAGGACCTCCGGCTCGCCTTCGGGGGGCTTCAGGTGCTGGCCGGGGTGAGCGTGTCCGTCGGGCGCGGCGAGATCCTGGCGCTGGTGGGGCCGAACGGGGCCGGGAAGACGAGCCTCCTCAACTGCGTCAACGGCCTCTACCGTCCCGACGCCGGCCGGATCCTCTACGCCGGGGGGGAGATCACCGGCTGGCCGCCCCACCGGGTCGCCGGGCGCGGGATCGCGCGCTCCTTTCAGCTCGTGGAGCTGTTCCGCCACATGACGGTCCTCGACAACCTCCTGCTGGGCCGGCACGTCCACATGCGGACCGGGATCTTCACGGGCGGGCTCTACTGGGGCCCCGGCCTCCGCGAGGAGACGGCGCACCGCCGGGCCGCCGAGGAGGTTCTGGACTTTCTGGAGCTCGGCGGCTACCGGCGCCGGCCGGTGGCGAGCCTGCCCTACGGGGTGCAGAAGCTCGTCGGGATCGGGCGGGCCCTGGCCATGGAGCCGACCCTCTTCCTGGTGGACGAGGCCGCCTCGGGATTGACGCGCCAGGAGAAAGAGGACCTCGCGCGCTTCATGCTCAGGATCAAGCACGAGCGCGGGGTGACCATCCTCTGGGTCGAGCACGACGTCCAGCTCGTGGCCGATCTCGCCGACCGGATCGCCGTGCTCCACTACGGCCAGAAGATCTCCGAGGGGGCGCCGGCCGCGGTGCTGGCCGACCCCGTCGTCGCCGAAGCCTACCTCGGCCTCGCCGGCCGCGGCTGACGCCTGCCGCTCGTCACGCCAAGGGACTGTCTTACCCGACAACGGCCATTCGGAAAGCCACTGTCGGTGTTCCCTAGACCAGTAAGACATTGCCCGCCGGAGCTTCGAGGATTACCTCGCCGTCCTGCTTCCCAGCCGCGCGCGCTGCCGATACCTCCGCATCTTTATCCTGCTACCACAGACCTTCATGTGACAATTCAGCCGAGGAGTTTCAGCTCTGCCTCCGCCTGCTCCAGCCAGAACCGCATGTCCATCTCGTGGTACATCGTCGCCGCGGTGGTGAGGTGCTCCTGCGCGTTCGGGCGGTCCCCGGTGCGCCGGTAGAGCTTGCCGACGCCAAGGTGGCAGTGGGCGACGAGGGGGCGCATGCCGAGCTGGTCTGCGAGCCCCTGGGCCATCTCGAAGTGGCGGAGCGCCTCGCCGCGTTCGCCGCGCTCGGTCATCACCTGGCCGAGCACCCGGTGGGTCCAGGCCTCGTTGCCTCGCTCACCGTGCCGGCGGGCGAAGCCGAGCGCCGTCTCCGCCGTGGCCTGCGCCCGGTCGAGGTTCCCGGCTCCCAGATGGAGCCCGGCCAGGACCCGCGTCCAGAGCGCCCGGTCGACGAATGCGCCAGCCTTTTCCTGCAGCCCGATCGCCTCTTCGACGAGCGGGATCCCTTGGGCCGGCCGGCCGACCAGCCCGTAGGCCTGCCCCAGGACAGTGAGGGCGCGCATGGCCTGCCCCGCGAACTTCTTCTCGCGGCAGGCGGCCACGATGCCTTCCAGCGGCGCGGCGACCGCGGCCGGGTTCTGGCGCAGCAGCACCCGGCCGCGGGCGATCGCCAGCACGACCTTGCTGTAGAGGTGGTCGGCCGCGTTGGCCACGGGCTCGCCGCGCCGGACGAGCTCCAGCGCGCGCGCGAGGTCGCCGAGCTCGCTCGCGCACTCGGCGGCGAGGGCGCAGGCGCCAGAGTAAGGGAGCCCCGATAGGCCGAACTGCTCGCCGGCCTTCGGCCCTTCCAGGCGATCGATGATCGCCTGGTAGCACTCGATCGCGCGCCGGTAGGCGCCCTGCGCCTGGTACGAGGCGCCCATGTAGTAGTGGCCCGCCACGCACAGCCCGAGGTTGTGGCGCTGCTCGTCCGTCTCCAGGCAGCGTTGCCCGTAGCCGATGGCCTGGTCGTACTCGCCCTTGGCCCAGTGGTACTGGACCAGGAACGCGTAGACGGCGTCCAGGGAGTCCGTCTGCTGGAACCGCGTGGCGAGGGCCTCCGCCTCCCGGAAGATCTCGCGCAGCCGCTCGAGCTGCCCTTGCCGCCAGAGGGGCGCCCGGAGCGCCAGCCGCAGGTCGATCCCGAGGCGGGCGGTCTCGGCGGTGGCGGGCAGCCGACTGAGCGCCTCGAGCGCCCGGGTGTAGGCCGCCACCGCTTCCGCGTCGGCGCAGAGCGCCGCGGCGCGATCGCCCACCTGGCGGGCGTAGTGGGTCGCCTGCTCCCAGAGCTCGCCGCGGAAGGCGTGGTGCGCGAGCCGGTCCGCCTGCTCGGCGAGGCGGTCCCGGTATCGGGCCTCGATCGCCTCCACCATGCGGGCATGCAACGCGCGGCGGCGCTCCTGCAGCAGGCTGCCGTACGCCACCTCGTGCGTGAGGGCATGCTTGAAGGTGTACTCGAGGTCGGGGAAGAGCCGGACCTCGTAGAGGAACTCGGCGGCCTGGAGCCGACCGGTGCCCGCGCGCAGGCCTTCCTCGCCCTCGTCGGCGATCGACTCCAGGAGGGCGAAGGGGACGTCCTTGCCGACGACCGAGGCCGCCTGGAGGAGCCGCTTGTCCTCGGCCGGGAGGCGGTCGATGCGGGCGGCCAGGATGGCCTGGGCCGTGGCCGGGATCTGCACGGTCTCGGCCGCCTTCGCCAGCCGGTACGCCCCGCGCTCGCCGACGAGGACTTTCGTCTCGACGAGCGTCCGCACGCTCTCCTCGAGGAAGAACGGGTTGCCCTCGGTGCGCTCGACGAGCAGCCGTTTGAGCGGCTCCAGCTCGGGCGCCCCGCCGAGTAGGGCCGCCAGCAGCTCCTCGGCACTTTCGGGTGGCAACGGGTCGATGCGCAGCTGCCGGTAGTAGGTCTTGCCCCCCCAGCCGTGCCGGTATTCGGGGCGGTAGTTCACGAGCAGCAGGAGGCGCGCCGTGGGAAGGCTCTCCACCAGGCTGTCGAGCAGGGCCTGGGTCTCTGCGTCGATCCAGTGCAGGTCCTCGAATAGGACCGCGAGCGGCTGGATCTGGCTCTCGCGCAGGAGGACCCGCTTGACCGCCTCCAGCGTGCGCTGGCGTCGCTGAGCGGGGTCGAGGCGCTCCCACTCGGCGTCGTCGTCCGGCGCGTCCAGGAGCCAGAAGAAGGCGGGGAGGGACGGCTCGAGCGCCCGGTCCAGCGAGAGGAGCTTGCCCGTCACCTTCTCGCGGATCTTGCGGGCGTCGTCGCGCCCCTCGATCTGGAAGTAGGCGCGGAGGAGGTCGGTGATCGGCAGGTACGGCGTCGCCTTGCCGTAGGAGACGGAGCTCGCCTCGAGGATCAGCCAGTCCCGGGTGTGGTGGGAGTGGGTGAACTCCCAGTAGAGGCGGGACTTGCCGACGCCGGGCTCGCCGACGACCGCCACGACCTGCCCGTGGCCGCCCCGGGCGAGCCCCAGGGCCTGGACCAGCTGCGCGATCTCCTCGGTGCGCCCGACGAACTTCGTCAGGCCGCGGGCCGCGGAGGCCTGGAGCCGCGAGCGCACGGCGCTGGCGCCGATGAGCTCGCACACCTCGATCGGCTCGCTCATGCCCTTGATCCTGCGGGCCCCCAGCGGCTTCACCGCGACGAAGCCTTCGGCCAGCCGGAGCACGTCCGCCGTGATCAGGATCGAGTCGGGCCTGGCCATCTGCTCCATCCGCGCGGCCAGGTGCGTGGTATGGCCGACGGCGGAGTAATCCACCCTCAGATCGCTCCCGATCGAGCGGACGACCACCTCGCCCGAGTTGAGGCCGACGCGGACCTGGATGGGGACTCCCTCGGTCCGGTGCACCGCCTCGGCGTACTGCCCGACGGACTCGAGCATCCGGAGCGCGGCGTAACAGGCGCGCACCGCATGGTCCTCGTGGGCCAGCGGCGCCCCGAAGAGCGCCATGATCCCGTCGCCCATGACCTGGTTCACCGTGCCCTCGTAGCGGTGGACGGCTTCCATCATGCGCTCGAGCACCGGATCCAGAAGCTTCCGGGCCTCCTCCGGATCCCGGTCGCTCAGCAGCTCCATGGAGCCCTTCATGTCGGCGAAGAGCACGGTCACCTGCTTGCGCTCGCCTTCGAGCGCGCTCTTGGAGGTCAGGATCTTCTCGGCAAGGTGCTTGGGAGTGTAAGCCTCGGGAGCGGCAAACCGTGTGCCGATTGGTGTTTGTGCGGCGGAGGCCAGGGGCTGGCCGCACTTCTTGCAGAACTTATGGCCGGGAGCGTTCGCGGTGCCGCATTGAGCGCAGGCGAGGACGAGCTTCGCCCCGCACTCGGGGCAAAACTCGGCGTCAGAAGGCGTCTCGAACCGACACCGCGGACACTTCATACCGGGACCTCCAGAGAGCCGAACCAGAAAGGGGCAACGATGCCGCTAATTTAACCGGAGGAGCTAGAGGGGTCAAGCGCGAACGCACCAAGAGGCACGACGACATATCAAGAGGTTCTCTCATCGCGATTCCTTGAATTCCTTCCGGGGATACGTTCTCCCGTTAGTCCCCAGATCACCGTGTTTCAAGGACTATCTCGTCCGAGATTCTAAGGGGCAGTGCGAGGTTCGCCGGGCTGCTCAGCTTACAGCAGCCCTCTTCCTCCGCGGGGCGCGCAGCCTCGCTACCAAGCACTCAGCGACGATGTTCGACATGCTCTGATGAGACTCGTCGGCCGCCTTTTTCAAATCCTCATATACGGGCTCAGGCAAACGGAGTTTGGTCTGAATCGTCTTAACGCCCGCGGGGCGCCCTCGCTTTTGGCCCAGAACCTTCATGACCGCCGAGTACAGCTGATCGAGACGCTTCTTGTCGCCGGCAGTAATCGCGACGCGGAGTTCGAAACCGACCTGGCCGTCGCCCGTCCGATAGAGCTTCACCGGGCCGCACCCGGGGTAGAGCTCGTTGACGGCCTTCGAGACCTCTGCCTCTCGCACCTTCAGCTCTGGATCCGAGACGATTTCGACGAACGTGACCTTTCGGTTTCTCATGATCCGCCCTCCTCAAGCTCGATCAGGAACGAGTCGGAGTCGAACGCCAGGACGAAGACCGCGTCCTGGTTCAGCTCCTCGCCCATCCGTGTGACGAAGGCCTCGATGCGACCTCTGTGAGCAAGAAACTCCTCCCGGCTGTCGCAGGCTGACACCACCAGAACTTGTCCCGCTTCGTAGAGGATCCTTCCCCAACGATGTTCGTGCCTGGTGCCGGTACCGCGGTCGCACCCCCAAAGCACTCCGTCAGTTCCTGCTGCGCGAGAGTCACCCAGCGCTGTATCTCGCTCCCGCTCAGTTCGCGCGCGCGTTTATCGAGGAAGGGGACCGGTACGGCCACCAGGTAACGCTTGTCGCGCCTTCTGGGGCCCGCCGCCATTTTGTGGTACCTGGTACCCACTATAGCAACCTGGCGGCAAGGAAGTCAAACCGGGTGCAGGGATCACGCGGCGAGGGCAGCGGGCTCGGGATTGCTGGATCCGACCACTGGCTGCCGGGTGATTGATCGAACGAGGTGACAGCTATGCTAGCATCGCGCACCTGGGTGTTTCGAGCGATACTGGAAAGTACTCGCGCTCCCCGAAGTTCGCCTTCTCAGGAGATCTCTGACCGTGACTGTTGATCGCCGCTTCGCGGCCTGCTCCGCGGCGCAGTCGTCGGCTCAATGTCGTGCTCCGCCAGCCACTCGCGCGCCGCCTCATGCAGGCGCTCGTCCCGGAAGGCGAACCACCGCTCCCGCTCAGCGGGCTGGCCGAGCAGCACGTCCTTGAACCAGCGGAAGGCGCCACGGCCGTCCAGGGCGACCTCCAGCCGGTCGCGCAGGCGAGCGTCGCCGACGGACGCGGCGAAGTCCGTCATCCAGCCATACTCGACCCGAGAGCCGAGCGGCTCGATCTGGACGAGATGGCCCGCCGCGAGCCGAGCGTCGATCTCCTCCTCCGAGGGCCAATCATCGTCATCACCGAAGCGGTCGATCGGGACCATGAGCACCTCGCCGCCGCGCAAGTCGAGGTAGCAGGTCCACTCGCCGGCGTTCGACGTCAGCGCCATCTCGAGGTCGTCCCAGTTCAGAGCCGCCCTTCTCGGCCTCCCAGAGGGCGCTGGCTCGTCCCGGCCGAGCCAGGTCGCGATTCGATCCCGCGTGTCCGCGTCGAACTCGTGGCTGTAGAAGCGCAGGAACAGCGCCCGGCGCAGGTCGGCGGCGGAGGCGAGCGGGTTCCTGGCAAGCACAGACGCCCGGACCAGCGCCTGGGCCGTGGCGTGCATCGAGCACCCGATCCTCAGGCGCTCTTCGCCCGAGCGCGCGAGCAATAGCTCCCGGTACCTCCGCGCGACCTCCGGCCGGGTGTCGGTCATCGGGCCGCCTCGCGGTAGAGATCCCCGAGCCCGAGCCGCTCGCTCCAGCGCCCGAGGTACTCCCGGTCTAAGTCCGGGATCGAGGCCAGGAGGTTGCGAACGTCGCCCTTCAGACCGGTGTCCCTCGCCCAGTCGAGCTTCGAGATGATCAGGTCTTCCGGCGCGACGATGGCGAACTCGTGCCCCTCGACGGATGCCCGTCGACGCCGCCCGAACTCCTCCCGCCGGTACTCGCTGTCCTTGCGCACGATCAGGTCCACCTTTACCACGTGCGCGTGGTGGATGATGTTGAAGGTGTCCAGCGTCGCGAGCGCCGCGCGCACCGCGTCCCGGTCAACGTAGAAGTCCCCCTCGAACAGGGCGCAGACCCGATCGGCATCACGGGCTGACAACTCCACCACGATGTCGATGTCCCGCGTCATGCGCGGCACTCCACGCCATCCTCCCGCACCAGTTTCTCCACGCGGACGCCGATGAGCCGGACCTTTTTCTTTTTGGGATTCTCGCGGGCATCCAGGAACGGCAGGAGCAACCGCAGGGCCTCGGCGTTCAACGCCTGGTGGCTCGTGAGCGGGACGCGGGACGTGCGCGAACGACTCGTGGTGACAAAGTCGGCGAAGCGGACCGTCACCGTCACGGTTCGGAACGCGCGAAAGCCTTCCGCGAGGACACGGCGGAACACTTCGGCCCCCAGTCGTCGGGCCTGCTCCAGGATAAAGGATGCTTCCAGCGTGTCACTCTCGAAAGTCTCCTGTTCGCCAACGGACTTCGGCTCCCATTCGTTTGAGACCAGGCTTTCAGACATGCCGCGTGCCTTTCGATAGAGATCTTCTCCGCCCCTTCCGAACCACTCCGCCAGTCGCGGCAGGCCCACCGCGCGGAGTTCCGTGATCGTCCGGATCCCCTTCGCGTCGAGAAACGCCTCGGTCTTCGGGCCGATGCCGGGAATCACCCGAACCCGTAGCGGGTCAAGAAAGGTTTGGACCTCCTCGGGTCGGACCACGGTCAACCCGTCGGGCTTCTGGAAGTCCGAGGCGATCTTCGCGACCAGCTTGTTGGGGGCGATGCCGACCGAACAGGTCAGCCCCTCGCACTCAAGAATCTCACGCTTCAGGGCTTTGGCGTGCGCCTCGGCTTGAGCGAAGTCGGCGCGGGAAGAGAGGTCCAGGTAGGCCTCGTCAATGCTCGCCTCCTCGAAGGCATCGGCGCCTTTGGCAAGGATCGCCATGATCCGTTGCGACACCTCGCGATAGAGGGACCGGTTACCCCGGAGAAACACGGCTTCCGGCTCACCCCGTGCGCGGGCGGCTTCCGCGAGCCGCCAGGCTCGGGAAATCGGCATGGCCGACCGAATGCCGTACTTGCGCGCCAGGTAATTGGCCGTTGTAACGACCCCTCTCCCCCTTCCCTCCTTCGGGTCCGCGCCCACGACGACGGGCCGGCCGCGGACTTCCGGGTGATAGCGCTCTTCCACCGCGGCATAGAAAGCGTCCATGTCGATGTGGGCAATGATTCTCATGGCACCGCGCCCGTGCCGACAATTCTAGTGGATTCCGGAGGGAGAAGCGAATGCCGCCCGGGCCCGACCCCTCGCCCCGCTTCGCGCCCCGGCCGCGAACGCGCTACCATCGAGCCCGTGCCCGAGACGTCGGCCCCCTACCGGCTCATCTTCGACCGGGGCTCCCTGCGCCTGGAGGCCCCCCGGCGCGCACGCGTGCCCGCCTGCTTCACCTGGGACCCCCGGGTGGGGGCCTGGCGGGCCGAGGCCATCCACCACCTGCGGCTCAGCGAGGAGGCCGCCACCTACCGCCTCGCCCTCCAGGACGAGGCCCCCCGCTTCTTCGACTGCCCCACCCTCCGGCCCCGCCTGCCCCGGCTCCGGCCCGATCAAGCCGCGGCGCTGGAGGCCTGGGAGCGTGCAGGCTGCCGGGGCGTGGTCGTCAAGCCCACGGGGACGGGGAAGACCGAGATCGCGCTCAGCGCCGTCGTGCGCCATCGGGTCTCGGCGCTCGTGGTGGCACCCCTCCGCGACCTGATGTACCAGTGGCAACGCCGGATCCGCCAGGGGCTCGGCGTCGAGGCCGGCATCCTGGGCGACGGCCGACGCGAGGTGTGGCCGATCACCGTGACGACCTACGACAGCGCCTGGGCCCACATGAAGGACATCGGCAACCGCTTCCGGCTCGTCGTCTACGACGAGGCGCACCATCTGCCCGCCCCTTCGCTCCATGAGAGCGCCCTCGACTGCCTGGCGCCCATGCGGCTCGGGCTCACGGCGACCCCCTGGCGGGCCGACGGGCGCGACCGGATGCTGGCCGAGCTGATCGGGCCCGTCGTCTTCGAGGAGACGCTCGGCCAGGCGCGGGGGCGGACGCTCGCCGACTACGCCATCGGCCGCGTCCCCATCTACCTCACGGAGGACGAGCAGGCCGAGTTCGACCGGCTCTCGCGCCGGATCCGGGCCTACGTGGC
>JACPSW010000179.1 GCA_016193045.1 Candidatus Rokuibacteriota bacterium
CCCAGCGCACCTCGGTCAGCCCGAAGGTCGCGTTGGGGGAGGCCATCCGGAGGTCGCACGCGAGCGCCAATTCGAGCCCGCCGGCCAGGCAGTGGCCGTTCACGGCGGCGATCATCGGCTTCCAGATCTCGAGCCCGCGGGTGATGCCGCCCAGCCCCGCGTCCCGGTCGCGCCGCTGCCCCGGTCCGAACGTCCGGGGGATCAGTTTCTTGAGGTCGGCCCCGGCCGAGAATGCCTTCTCCCCCGCCCCGGTGAGGATCGCGACCCACGCGGTGTCGTCATCGCGAAAGCGGGTCCAGGCCTGGATCAGCGCCTCCTGGGTCTCCGGGTCCACCGAATTCATGGCCTCGGGGCGGTTCAGGGTGATCGTCACGATCTTGTCCTTCTGCTCGTAGAGCACGGGGGGCATCGGACACCTCCGTTTCGATGAGTGCGCTGTGGCTCAGCTCGCGGGCTGCACCGCCGGGGCAGGTCGGAGCCGCTGGACCATCCAGACCACCGCGAGCACGACAAATCCTACCACGTCAGTATAGATCCCCGGCTTGATCAAGAGGAGCGCCCCGGCGATCAGGGCCAGCCGCTCCACCCAGTTGGCGGGGCGCACGAAGAACGCCATCGACCCCGCCGCCAGCGCGATCACCCCCACGCAGGCCGTCACGGTGGCCCAGGCGATCTCGCCCCACGGGCCCTGGAGGAGGAGGGCCGGCGCGTAGACGAACATGTACGGCGCGATGAACCCGGCCAGCCCCAGCCGCGTCGCGATGATCCCGGTCTTCACCCAGTTGGCGCGCGCGATGGCCGCCGCCACGTACACGGCGGCGCAGACCGGAGGCGTGATCGCCGAGATGATGGCGAAGTAGAACACGAAGAGGTGGGCGGCCAGCGGGATCGCCCCCAGCTTGATCAGGGCCGGGGCGACCACTGACGCGGCCAGGACGTACGCCGCCGTCGTGGGCAGGCCCATCCCCAGGATGATGCACACGACCATGGCGAAGAAGAGCGACGCGAAGAGGCTCTGCCCGCTGGCGCCGATGATGAACTCGGAGAGCTTGATCCCGACGCCGGTCAGGTTGATCGTCCCGATGACAATCCCCGCCGCCGCGATCAGCGTCGCGATCAGGACGATGCTCTTCCCGCCGGCCTCGAGGGCCTGGCCGATCCCCCGGCAGCGCGCCAGGAGATCCCCGGGCGACGGCGCCGTCGCCAGGTAGATGACGAACGACGCCGCGATGGACCAGAAGGTGGACGTCCCGGCCGTATACCCCCTCAGGAGAAAGTACGAGAGGAGGATCACGGGGATGAAGAGCGGGGCGGACCGGCGCCACGCGAAGACCTCCCGGGCCCGCGGCAAGAGCTCTCTGGGAATGACCTCGAGCCGCAGGCGGCGCGCCTCGAAGTGGATCGCCGCGCCGCACCCCAAGTAGTACAGCACAGCCGGCAGGGCCGCCGCGATCGCCACCTGGACGTACTGGATCTGGAGCAGCTCGGCCATGATGAAAGCGCCCGCCCCCATGACCGGCGGCACGAGCTGGCCGCCGGAGGACGCCGTGGCCTCCACCGCCGCCGCGAACTCCGGCCGGTACTTGAGCCGCTTCATCAGCGGGATGTTGAAGATCCCGTCCACGACGACGTTGGCCACCGCGGAGCCCGAGATCGTCCCGAAGAACGCGGACGAGAAGACCGAGACCTTGGCGGGACCGCCGTAGGAGCGGCCGGCGATGAGCTTGGCCAGGTCCACGAAGGTCTCGCCACCGCCGGTGCGCTGGAGGACCGCGCCGAAGACCAGGAAGATCGCCACCAGTGTCGCCGAGATGCCGGCGACCTGGCCGAGGATCCCCTGGGAAGAGAGGTAGAGCAACTCCTGAATCGAGGTCCAGGAAAAGCCCCGATGCCCCCACGTTCCCGGGATCCACGGGCCAAAGAACGCGTATGCGATCCCCAGGGTCGCGAGCACGACGAAGGTCGGTCCGATGGTACGGCGGGCCGCCTCCAGCGTGAGCAGGGTGAGGAGGGTGCCCAGGACAACCCCCGTCCGGGTCGAGTCGGAGGGGTTCTCCATGATCCAGTTGTACTGGACGATGATGTAGCCGAAGCCGACCGCCGCCACGGCGACCAGTGCCCCATCCACGAGCGACGGGCGCCGGCTGGGAGAGCGCCTCGGGCGGCAGGGGTAGAGCAGAAAGCAGAGGACGAAGGCGAACCCGAGATGGATCGAGCGCTGGATCAGATCCGGGTAAGCGCCGACGAAGGGGGCGGCCGTCCAGATGTGGAAAAGGGCGAAGGCGATCGCGAGCAGACGGACGCACGCGGCGATCCACCCTCGGAGGGTCCGCGCTTCCGCCTCGTCGGTCTTGACGCCTTCCGGAAGCGCGGCGACCTCGACCCCAGCCACGCGCGGCTAGCGGGCCTCGGGCGGTAGCAGGTTATCTGGGATCTTCAGCCCCTTCTCCCGGTAGTACTTGACGGCGCCGGCGTGAAGCGGCGAGAGCGATTGCTCCAGCGTGAGCTTCGCAAAGTCCTCGGCGATGCCCTTGAAGGCCGCCCGCTGGTGCTCCTTGTCCTCTATCACCGCCTTCACGATCTTGTACGCGAGATCATTCGGGAAAGACTTGGGCGCCGCGAAGCCCACGACCACCGCCTGGGTCCAGAATTCCCCCAATCCCTTGATCGACCCCGCCGGGACCTTTACCCACGGGAAATAGGGATACTGCTCCTTCGCCTTTTTCACCTGGTCGTCGGAGAATGGCAGGACTCGGATCGGGGTGGACGTGGCGATGTCCATCGTCGAGGCGTCGAGCCTGAAGCCCTCGGCCGCCTTGGCGTACCCGACGATCCGCTTGTCCTTCATGGCATCCACGGCGTCCGAGGTTCCGCCCCGCACCCATTCGGGTCTGATTCCCAGGCCGGCGAGCGTGGCCTCCGTCATCTTCTCGGTGGCGGAGCCGCGCATTCCCGGATTGAACTTCTTGCCGGCGAGCTCCGCCATCGACTTGATCCCCGTCTCCTCTCGGACGCTGATGTACACGGCCGACGCGGTGTAGTACCACAGGTTGCGCACGTCCGGAAACGGGGAGTCCTTCCAGGTGCTGTCTCCCTTGTGGGCGAGGTACACCTGGTCGTTCGTGATCAGGCCGTAGTCGATGGTGTTCTTCAGCATGCGCTTGAGGTTGTCCACCGTGGCGCCGGTCTCCACCACGGTCACGTCGACGTCCGCCACCACGCTGTTGATGGCCTTCGCCTGACCGACGCAGTAGGCGAAGTGGCTGGAAGCGGTCTGCGTGCAGCCCATCGCCAGCTTCTTCTTCTGGGCCTCCGCCGGTCCCACCAGCGCCATGCCTACCACCACCATCCCTACAATGATCGCGCGTAAGTTCATGCGAATCCTCCTCCGGTCAGTGACGGTACCCCCATCCTGACTTGGCCGCGAGGACGTCCCGCCCCCACCCGGACACGGCGACCGCCAGGTCGGCGCGGGCCACGAAGCCCATCCCCGCCTCGCAGATGGGGTAGTGAATTTGGAGTAGGTCACACAGCGGGGTGTGGAAGGCCAGCTTGGCCCGCATGGCGCCCGCCAGCATAGCGGAAAGGGGGAGCCGAGTAAAGCGAGCGTGAGGCTAGGAGCTTTGGGCGGCCAGCGGGTAGAGGCGCGCGCAGTTGTCCCAGAGGATCTTCGCCTTCGTCTTGTCGCTGATCCCTTCCAGCGCCAGGAACTCATTGATCGCCTCGGGAAACAGGCCGTCGGAGTGCGGGTAGTCCGTCGAGACCACGATGTTGTCGTCGCCGACCGCCTCCACCACCTGCCGGAGCACCTTCTCGTCGGCGTCCGTCGCCACGTAGCACTGGCGAAAGAAGTAGTCGCTCGGCAAGGCCGAGATCCGGACCTCCGAGCCCGGGCCGAACTTCTCCCACGCTTCGTCGAGACGCCAGAGCCACCAGGGCAGCCAGCCGCACGTCCCTTCGAGAAAGGCGCACCGGAGTCCGGGATGACGCTCCAGGACGCCGCCCGCCGCCAGGCTGGCGAAGGCCAGCATCAGCTCCATCGGGTTTCGCGCCGCCGTACCGATCATGCGCCCGTTCGGATGGTCGAGCATGCGCTGGGCGATGTCATCCCTGAGGGACGAGAGGCCGGTCGGGTGGAAGCCCACCGGCACGCCCAGCTCTTCGAGCGCGTCCCAGAGGGGCTCGAAGTACGGGTCGTGGATGTGCCGGCCCTTGACCGGGTTCGGGTTCCCGACGACGGCGGCCGCGCCCAGGTCCCGCACCGCGCGGCGCGCCTCCCGGACGGCGAGGGCCACATCGTGGAACGCGACCTGAGCGGCGAACTTGAGCCGGACGGGATCCACGGCGCAGTAATCGTGGGTCCAGTTGTTATGGGCTCGGGCGAGGGCCGCAGCCAGCTCCGGCTCCAAGTCGTCATGCATCAGGACCTGCCGCCCGCGCGTGCCGTAGAGGATCGCCACATCGATCCCCTCGATGTCCATGGCCTGGAGGTGCGACGTCGTGTCATACTCCCGCGCCACGGCGACGTCGTAGTGCGGGTGGCGGGCAAAGGCCCGTTGCTGGAGGTCGGCCGCGGCGCGTACCGACGGCGCCCTCAACGTCATCTCGCCGATCGTGAGGTCGCCGATGCGGATGGTCGGCTGGTTCGGCGGGCCCTCCGACCTGCGCGCGAAGGTCGGGGCGTACTTTCTGAACGGCTCATCCAGGTAGCGCTGCCAGAGATCGTCCGGCTCCATCGTGTGCAGGTCGCTGTCCATCACCCGAAAGCCGCGCTTCGCCATGATACGGTTCCTCAGGCCTCGACCAGCTCGGTGACGAGGCGCGTGGCGGACCAGAACGGCAGCCAGCTCGAGTGGCGGCCGCTGCCGCCCGCCACGATGACGATCAGGTGGCCCGGCTCACCCACGATCGGGATCAACGCGTCGTCGCTCGCCTCCTCGATCCAGGAGGGCCATGTCCGCTCCCCGTAGTTGCCCCGACCGACCAGCACCCCCTTGGGGAGGCGGGCGCGCTCGAAGAGGAAGCGCTTGATCGCCTCCTTCGTGTATCCCGCCCCGGCGATCTTCTGGGCGTGCTCCGGACAGAGGGCGACGAGGACCTGCCCCTGGCGCCCCTGGTAGTAGTAGCTCACCGCTCCCACCGCGCGCAGGGACCCGGCGAGGGTCTCCAGGATCTCCTCACCCCGTTCGGACGTGTGGTCCGTGACCTGGTGGAACGAGCGGACCCCGGCGAGACTCACGGTGCTCTGCTCGGGGCGGTAGCCCAGCTCCACGTGGAGCGGCTCCCAGGGGCTCTCAGCCTCGGCTTCCGCCGTGCAGAAGCTGTACTCCGCGGGAAAGGCCTGCGTCGACTTCTTCATCTCCCCGGGGATCGCGCCGCCCAGGTTTCGCATCACCAGCCGGACCGTCCGACCGATGGCGGCGTTCGCGCGGTAGCCCGAGCCGAAGCAGGACGTGCCCCCGTTCACGTTCGCGCGCCGGCCCTCGGGGCCGTTGATGATCACGAGCGGAGTGCCTCCGCCGGTGGTGACCCCGATCCCCGCCGGGTTGAATTCCTCCCGCAGCCCCGCGCGCACGGCGGCCAACGCCAGGGGCGCGTGGAGCGGCGCGGCCCCCGCCATCACCGCGTTTGCGGCGAACTTCTCCGCGGTGACGGTCCCGTTCCGAGGGGGCATGACTCCCAGGACGGCGGAGGGCGCGAGCCGCACCGCGTCCAGCAGGCGCCCTACACGGTCCTCGGTCGGCGGGATCACGGGGAGGCCGTCCGACCACCCCCGATTCTCGACGGCGTCGTTGAGATCTCCGATGTCGGCGGGGAACTCGACCCGCGAGGCGCCGAGCGCCCGCCCCGGCGTCGCCGTCGCGGGGGCCCCCGGCCGGGGAGCCGGCGCGGTGAGCGCCGCCAGGATCTGTGGGAAGGCGGCGCGCGCCACCGCCTCCACCTCCTCCGCCGGTCGGCTCGCCATCGGATGCGGGACCAGGATCACGGCGTGATGGGGCATGCCGAGGGCTTCGGCCCGGAGGCGCCCCGCCTCGGCGAAGGCTTCGGTCAGCACCGTGAGGGAGGGCTTTCCCCTCCGCTCGGTCTCAACCCCGTCGTGGAGACCCCACGACGTGCAGGACCCTCAGTCCGCCACTCCGTGGACCACGATGTCGCACCGCTTCAGGAGGTCGTCGAAGGCATCGTCCGGGAAGGGGATGCTGGGGTTGGGCTTGCGCCGGATCACGACTCCAGCGGCTCCGGCCCCCTCCAGGAGCCGCCCGACGACGCTCATGAAGCGGTCCGAGTTGGTCCGAGCGTTGTCCACGAGCCCGACCACGGCTCCGTCGAGGCGCGCCGGGCGCCGCACCGCCTCGACGAGCGCCGCCCGGTCTTCGGCTCCAGGATGAACGACGACCACCGTGTCAGCCACGCTCATGTGCTCTCACCTCCCGGCAGCACGCTTCGAGCGCGGGCTTTGCCCGCGCCAACGGTGGGGGAGGAATCGGAGGGGGCCGTCGAGGCCCCCTCCGAAGGGTTTACTGCGTGAGCCACACCTTCATGAACGTGCTGTGGTCGTAGATCGTCGGCGAGGCCTTGTAGTTCCGGACGCGCTTGTCCTGGAAGAACCACCCCTCCACCCACCCCACCGGCACCGCGGACGGGGCGCTCGTCATGATGTGGCGCTGGAGCTCGTGGTAGATCTGCGCCCGCTTGGTCCGGTTCGCCTCCCTGAGGCCGCGGTCAGCCAGCTCGTCCACCTTGGCGTCGGACCATTTCCCCCAGTTGCTGCCCGCGTCGGTCGTGTAGATCAGCGCGAAGACGTCGCCGGGATCCGCCGTGACCATGGCGCGGTCCTGGGTGGTGATGAAGGTGAAATCGCCCTTTCCGTACACCGCGAAGCCCGCGGCGCTCTCGTAGGTCTTGAGCGTCCCCCGGATGCCGATCTTTCTGAGCTGCGACAGGACGAGCTGGGCCCGGTCGATGTAGCCGCCCACCGAGCGGACGGCCGCCTCGACGTCGATCCCATTCGGGTAGTGCTTCTCGACCAGCCGCTTGGCCTCGGCGATGTCCTGGTCCTTGGGCTGGCGGCAGCCGGGGAGCTTGTTGACCTCGGCCAGCGGCAAGGCGAAGTCGCCCACCAGCTTGGGATCGAGCAGCGCGCAGGGAACGCCGGCGCCCTCGAGCGTCTTGGCCACCAGCTCCTGGCGGTCGATGGCCAGGTTCACGGCCCGGCGCATGTCCGGGTTGTTGAAGGGCGGCTTCTGCGTGTGCATGTAGATCAGGAAGATGGTGTTGATGGAGGCCTGGTAGACCTCCACCTCGCCTCCCCGGGCGCTCTTGAGCTCGTCGGCCTGGGTCTTCTTCATCGGGGGCCAGGTGTCCCAGACGTGGATCCGCCCGGCCTTCGCCGCGGCCAGCTGCGTGGGCGCCCCCTTCAGGATGAACTGCTTGACTCCGTCGAGGTACGGGAGCCCGGGGATGAAGTAATCCTTGTTCTTCTCCCACTCGATGACGCTGTCGCGCTCGTAGCGCTTGAACTTGAAGGGGCCCGTGCCGATCTGGGCCTCGGGCTTGGTCAGGTCGCCGTACTTTTCGAGGACGTGCTTCGCCACCACCCGGCACCAGGCCGAGGCGACGGCGGAGACGAAGGGGGCGGCGGGGAACTTCAGCTGGAACTGCACCGTGTGGGGGTCCACCATCTCCACGCTCGCGACCATCGGCTTGAGCATGGACCCGCAGCGCGGGCTCTTGAAGTTGGGATTCAGGACCCGATCAAAGGTCGCCTTGGCATCGGCGGCGCTGAAGGGCTGGCCGTCGTGCCACTTGACCCCCTTGCGGAGGTGGAACGTATAGGTCTTGCCGTCCGGCGACGCGCTCCAGCGCTCGGCCAGGTCTCCGACGATCTTGGTCGGGTCATCGGGGTCGTAGTGGAGGAGCCCGCTGTAGACCCCGGCGACGGCCTGCTGCACGCCGAGGGGCGACTCCGAGTGGATGTCCAGGCGGCCCGGGTCGGCGTAGTCGTACCAGTTGAGGATCCCGCCGTACCGCGGTTTCTCCTGGGCGGCCGCGCCGGCGGCGCTCAGGCCGAACCCCACCAGGGCGAAGATCAGCGCGAGGGGCAAAGACTTTCTCATCGGTCGTCCTCCTGTCTGTGACGTAGTTGGCTCAGCCGAGCCCGCCCCGGAGGCGCGGATCGGTGAGGTCGCGGATGGAGTCCCCCAGGAGGTTCAGCCCGAACACCGTCAGGCTGATGGCCAGACCCGGGAAAAAGATCATCCAGGGCGCCGTCTCGATCGCCTGGGTCCCCGCCGTCAGCATCCCTCCCCACGAGGGCTCATCGGGGGGGGCCCCCAGCCCCAGGAAGCTCAGCGCGGCCTCCACGACGATCGCGTAGGCGATGTTCACCGTGAACAGCACGATATAGGTGGCGACGCTGTTCGGCAAGACGTGGCGGAAGACGACCCGCCAGTGCGAGCATCCCGCGGCCCGGGCGGCCTCCACGTACGGGCTCTCCTTGATGCTGAGCGCCACGGATCTCATGGTCCGCGCCGCCGTGGGAGTCAAGAGAATTGCCAGCGCCATGATCACGTTGTTCACCGACTGGCCGAGCGCCGCCATCAGGGAAAGCGCGAGGACGATCGGCGGCAGCGCCATCAGGGCGTCCACGGCGCGCTGGCTCGCGCCATCGGCCCACCCGCCGAAGTAGGCGGTGATGATCCCCCAGAGGGCGCCCAGCGTGACCCCGAAGGCCACCGACACGAGGCCCACGTACAACGACAGCCGCGCCCCCCAGATCACTCGGCTCAGGATGTCCCGCCCAATGTGATCCGTCCCCATCGGGAACTCGGCGCTCGGCGGGAGATACTGGGTGAACTGGGCGTCCTTGGCCCCATGGGGCGCCAGCTGCGGGGCGAGGATCGCCGTCGCGATCAAGGCCAGGACGATGACGCCGCCGATGGCCCCCAGCGGCTGGCGAGCCGCAAACCAGCTGAGGGCGCGCAGCAGCCCTCGTGCCCGGCCGACGCGCTCCGGGGCGAGCCCGGCTTCCTGCACCATCCCGATGGTCAGCTCGAGCCGCCGAGCCATCTCAGGCGTACCGGATCCTGGGGTCGAGCCAGGCGTATGCAAGGTCCACAAGCAGGTTAATCGTCAGGTAGACCAGCGCCATCACGAAGATGATCGCCTGGACCGTCGGATAGTCCCGGTAGCTCACGGCCTGAACCAGCGCCGTGCCCATCCCCGGGATGGCAAAGATGATCTCCATGATCACGATCCCGCCCAGGAGCCGCCCGCCCCACCAGCCGATGAACGTGATCACCGGCAAGAGCGAGTTCCTGAGGGCGTGGCGGTAGACCACCGCGCGCTCCCCCAACCCCTTGGCGCGCGCGGTCCGGACGTAATCGTGACGGATCACCTCCAGCATCTGGGAGCGGGTCAGGCGCATGATGGGGGCGCTGATGTAGTAAGCCTGGGCCAGCGTCGGCCAGATGAGCTGCTTCAGGTTCTCCGCGGGGTTGTCCACGAACGCCACGAACTCGAGCGGCGGGAGATACTGGAAGAACCGGACCAGGCCGTAGAGGATCAGGACGCCGGTGAAGAAGATCGGCAGAGAGAGGCCGCTGATGCTCACCAGCCGCACCGTGTAGTCCGCCCACGTGTTCTGCCGCACCGCGGAGACCACGCCCAGGGGGATGGCCCAGAGGACCGCGACCACGAGCGTCAGGAAGGCGAGCTCCATGGAGCGGGGGAAGCGCTCCTTCAGGATGTCGGTCACCGGCCGGCGCTGCGTGTAGGAGTAGCCGAAGTCCCCACGGAGGGCGTTCCCCAGCCAGGCGACGTACTGGACGACGATCGGCCGATCGAGCCCCAGCTCCTCGCGGATCTGCTGGATCTGTTTCTCCTGGACCGCGCTCGACTCCGTCCCGGTCTGATAGACCAGGATCTCGGCGATGTCCCCGGGGACCAGCCGCATCAAGACGAAGATGAGGATCGAGGCCCCGAGCAGGGTGGGAACGAACAGCAGGAGGCGACGCGCTAGGTACTTGCGCATCCCGACGCGTCCGGCGTCCGACGCCGAGGGCCTGCCGACCGGAAGACTGGCCGTCGTGCCACTCTACACCTTTCCCGGGTGCCCCCGGTTCAGGACGTTCTGGGGCGGATGACGTCGCCGGCGCGAATGGTGCCCTCGTTCAGGATCCGCGCACGCAGGCCGCCGCGGTGAACGAGCCCGCCCATGACACCCCGCTGCGTGAGGCCCTCCAGATGCCTGCACGGCTCGCAAAGCCGCGTCCCCTGCATGAGCACCTCCCCCACCCAGAACTCTCTGTCCACGAGGTGGTTCAGCGGCACGCCGACCGTCACGATGTTGCGCCGGGCATCACCGGGCGCGAGCTTGATGCCGAGGGTCTGCCCGTCCGCGTTCACGATCCCGCCGAAGAGCGCTTCCACCGTCTCGCTCTCGATCAGCGTGACCTCGCGCCCGCCGGCGCTCGCCCTCGCAGAGTAGGTCCCGCGGCCATGGAAGTACCGGTCCCCCTCCAGCCCCCGACCCGGGACGGCCCGGACCTCGGCAAGGGATTCTGTGGGGGCGGAGGCCTCCCGGGCGATGTGGATGGAGAGGACGCTCCCCTGCCACATGCTGCCCATGGTAGGGAAGATGGCCCACAAAAGCAAGCCAATCAGACCAGGCCCGGCCCGCTGCCCCCTCTCCCCTCGGGGGAGAGGGCAGGGTGAGGGGCAGGCTATTGGATCACGTCGTCCGTCCGGAGGCGGAGCGATTCCGGGATCGTGAGACCCAGGGCCTTCGCCGTCTTCAGGTTGATCACCAGCTCGAACTTGGTCGGCTGCTCCACGGGCCGGGTCGCTGGCTTTGCGCCCTTCAGGATCTTATCCACGAAGGTCGCGGCCCGCCGGCAGTTGTGACGGAGGTCCACCCCATAGGCCATCAGCCCGCCCGCCTCAACGTGCTCCCTCAGCCCGTACATGGCGGGGAGACGGTGTTTCAAGGCAAGCTCAGCGATCTCGACTCGGTGGGAAAGAGACACCGGATCGGGCAGGAGGACGAACGCCCCGACGCGCCTCTGAACCATTGCCGTAAATGCGCCGTCGAACTCGTCTGCCTTCCTCACGGCCACGACGTGCAACTCGACACCCAGGGAGCGGGCGGCAACCTCCATCTCCTTCGCGAGCGGCACGAGGGCCGGGTTGTCGGGATTCCAGATGACAGCCACGCGGGATACCCGGGGGGCCGCCTCCCTCAGCAGCTCGAGATACTTGCCGCCGATCTCTGGTCCCGCGATCAGGGACAGACCCGTGAGATTCCCCCCGGGACGCCCGAACCCCTCGATGAGCCCCGATCCGATCGGGTCCGCGGCGCTGGCGAAGACGACGGGCGGGGCACCTTTCGCCTGCTTGACGCTCTGGGCGACGACGGTTCCTGGCGCGAAGATCACGTCAACCTTGAGGCGGACCAGTTCGGCGGCGAGCTCCCCCAGCCGATCGGACTTCCCCTCCCCCGCCCGAACCTCGAGGAAGACGCTCTTGCCTTCGACATACCCAAGCTCGGCGAGCCCCGCCCGAAAGGCCTCGTCGCAGCGGTTGACCCCATGGGGGGTGCCGACGTAGAGCATGCCTACTCTTGGCGTCCTCCGAGCCTGTTGCGACTCGGCCGCCAGCGGCGCCAGGAGGGCGATGGCAAGGATGAGCGCGATTCTTCGAAGCATGACCGCCGTTGGAGATGCGTCAGGACATGTGGAGGCCGCCGTCGATGTTGAGCGCCTGTCCCGTCATGCCCCGAGTCTCCGGCAGGGCGAGGAACACCGCGACGTTGGCGACCTCCTCGGCCTCCATCATTCTCCGTTGAGGCACGCGGTTCTTCAGGTAGCGCTCGAAGATCTCGGGCCCGAGCATTTCTCCGCTCGGCGTTGGTTGGGGTCGCATCCACATCCCGGCGCGGACGTAGCCCGGACAGACGGCGTTGACCGTGATCTCGGGATAGCCGAGAGACCCGAGCTCCGCCGCGACGGCGCGCGTCAGGCCGATGACACCGTGCTTGGACGTGATGTACGCGGTGACGAACCCCTGGCCCGCCTGCTTGCCGAAGACCGAGGCAATCGCGATGATCCTACCGGCCTTCTGCCGCATCATCTGCGGCAGGACGGCCCGCATCGCCCGGTACGTGCCGAAGAGGTTCACGTCGATCACGCGCCGCCACTCCGCCTCGTCCTGCTCTAGCAAGAGGCCGGTCCCGTCGATGCCGGCGCACGTCACGAGGATATCGAGGTGGCCCAGCTCCGCCACGGCCCGCCGCGCCATCGCCTCCATCTCGTCGGAGCGGGTGACGTCGGCCTTGAGGGCCAGGGCCTTCTGCCCGAAGCCTCGCGCCTCGGCCGCCACGGCCTGGACTTCGGCCTCCACGTCCGAAGCAAGCACGAGGTGGGCGCCCTCCTGGGCGAACGCCAGGGCAATGGCCCGTCCGATCCCCCTCCCGCCCCCGGTGATGACCGCCGCTTGGCCCGCCAGTCTCATCCCCTCACCCCGACCCTCTCCCCCAGGGGAGAGGGAATCACGCGACGACCTTGATGCCCACCGAGCCCAGGCGCGTGAACCGGGCGCGAATCGTATCGCCGGCCTTGGGGCGCAGGATCTTGGAGATGGCGCCGGATATGACGATATCCCCGGGCTTCAGTGCGAGGCCGCGGGTTTCCAGATGGTTGGCGAGCCAGGCGAGCGCGTTCAGCGGGTTCCCCATGACCTCCGCCGCCGTGTGGGTCCCGACGATCTCGCCGTTGTGCTCGTACACGACCCCCTCCAGGGCCAGGTCGAGCCCACGGAGCGGAGTGAGCGGGCTCCCGAGGACGATGGCCCTGGCGTGGATGCTGTTGGCAATGAAATCGGCGGCGCGGGGCGTCCCGGAGAAGAGGAAGTCCGGCAGCTCGAGGGCCGCCACCGCGCCCTCCACCGCGAGGGCGGCCGTGGCGGCGGTCACTCCCGGCCCGACCAGCTTCGTGCGCAGCCTGAGGGCCACCTCGGCTTCCACCCCCAGACCGGCGAACCCGCTGAGTGGCACCTCGGCGCCGCTGGCGTACTGGCTGGAGAGGAGGAAGCCGGCGGCCGGCTCCTTCACCCCCGTCAGGGCTTGGCCCGCCGGGCTCGTGAACGCGAGCTTCCAGCCGATCATCCGCTCCCCCCGCCGCTCCAGCTCGGCCCGGAGGGCATCCTGGATCGCGTACCCTAGCTCGATGGTGAGGTCCGGGTCCGCCTCCGATAGGGGCGCCATCGGGCGGCGCGTTGATCTGGCCTCCAGCAGACGCTCGACAGTGGTCGGGATTGCGATTGTCACAGACGCTCCTTCACCCGCTCGACGATCCGCTCCATGACGGGCCCGGCCTTGCCGGGAATCCGCACGTCTGCGTAATCATCGTGAGGGGTCTCCGAGAGGTTCACGATGACGAGGGCCGCCCCGGACTGCTTGGCGTAGAGCGGCATGAACGCCGCCGGATAGACGACCAGCGAGGATCCAACCACGATGAACAGATCGGACTGCCGCGACCGCCGCTCGGCCTCATGGGTCTCCCGGGCCGGCATGGCCTCCCCGAACATGATCGTGTGGGGCTTGATGATCCCGCCGCACGGGGTAGGGCACACGGGGATCTCCACGCCCCCCTCCAGCCACTCGTGGGCCTCCTCGCGCGTGTACGAGCGCCCGCAGCCGAGACAGCGGGCGCGGGTGGCGTTGCCGTGAAGCTCGATCACCTTCTCCGGCGGGACGCCCGCCCGCTGGTGGAGGTTGTCGATGTTCTGGGTGATGACGCAGTCCAGGCGCTCCAGCCGGTGGAGATCGGCGAGCGCGTAGTGGGCTGGGTTGGGCTCGGCGTTCTTGATGACCGGGTAGATGTGGCGGCCCAGCTGCCAGTACTTCCGGCGGCCCTCCTCGCTCCCCACGAAGTTCTGATAGGTGAACTCCTCGGGATCGAAGCGGTCCCACACGCCGCCGGGGCTCCGGAAGTCGGGGATGCCGGACTCGGTGCTCACCCCGGCGCCCGTGAACACGACGAGGCGCTGGGACCGGCAGACCAACTCTGCGACCCGCTCGATCTCGCCCTGCACGCCTACCGCCTCTTCCCCTTCTTCCGCGCCGTCTTGGCCTTCGGCTTCGGCTTGGGCTTCGTCCCCGGCCTGGGCCTTGGCGCCGCGGCCGGCAGCGTCGCCTTCGCGAATGGCTCGTTCCGCCTGCCCACGCCGCCGCGCACCGCTGGCCCGGCCTTGATGGCGAGGATCCAGGCGTCCAGGTCCCGCGCGAGCTCGGGGTAGCAGTGGTCCCGGTAGGTCTCCAGCGCGCGCAAGGCCGCCGGGTCCTTCCACGGCTTCAGCACGAACGGGCCATCCGCGTCCCTCAGGTCGAACGGCGCCTCCGTCGCCAGGGACATGACGACGTAGCGCCTGGTCAGCTCGGGCATGAGTCGTCTCCTCTGTTCACTCCCCTAACTCGGACAAACACGCCAGACCATCGCTCTTCCCCTGCTCCCACGCGCGCGCCAGCTCGGCGGGCTCGAACTCCAGCGGGCGCAGGTCCAGCGGCGCGCTGGGCGTGAGCAGCCGCATCTCCACGCCGGGGTGCCGCAGCCGGGCCAGCTCGACGTCGCGCCGGATCTGGGAGGTCATTCCCATCTCGAAGGCCGCCTCCACCGCGCGCCGGATCGTCGTCGGCGGCTCGCCGCGCTCGGCCTCCGCATAGCTCATGATCACCACCGCCCGCTCCACGTCCACCCCCGACTCCAGCGCGTCCAGCACCGGCGCCCGCCCCGTCAACCCGCCGTCGAACAGGAGCGCTCCATCCACCGAGGCCGGGGGGAAGGCCCCGGGCACCGCCACGCTGGCCATCAGCGCGTCCACGGAGACCGACTGGTTATCGAAGATCCGCTTCTGCCGGGCGGCGAGGTCCGCCGTCACGATCACGAGCCGCACCGGAGAGCGGCGGACGCGCTCGAGGTCCACCCGCGCCTCGATGAGGTCCCGGAGGGGGCTCGGGTCGAAGAGCGAGCCCGCGGAATTGACGACCCAGAGCGTCACCCATCCCGGCAGGAAGCCCGCGAAGAACACGGACGGCCGGAGCCCGTACACCTGCTCGCGGGTGATGCTCCGCCACATCTCCTCCAGCAGGTCGAGCTGGCCGCCGGCGATCAGCGTCGCGTTGAGCGCCCCGGCCGAGGTTCCGGCGACGAGCTTGATGGGCACGCCCCCGGCCAGGAACGCCGCCGCGATTCCCGCTTCGTACGCTCCCTTGGCGCCGCCCCCCGAGAACACGAGTGCCGTCGGCACCTCGCTCGGGGGTTTGCCGAGGCCGGAGGACCCACACACCTGCGCGCCGGCGAGAGCGGCCATCCCCCACGCCAGGAGGCAGACGGCTGAGAAGACGGGCGCCCGGCGCGCAAGGCGCAAGGCAGGTTAAGGCTGGGAGAGAACCGCGACGGCCGACACCGCGCCGGGGCCACCCAGGTTGTGCGCGAGCCCCATCCGGGCGCCCTTGACCTGCATCTTGCCCGCGCGTCCCAGGAGCTGATCGTGGATGTTGGCGATCATCCGGACGCCCGAGGCGCCGATGGGATGGCCGCAGGACTTGAGCCCGCCGGAGGTATTGACGGGAAGATCGCCGCCGATCTTGGTGACGCCCCCGGTGGCGAACTTCCATCCCTCGCCCGGCTTGGCGAAGCCCAGATCCTCGTAGTTCACGATCTCGGTGATCGTGAAGCAGTCGTGGCACTCGGCGACGCCGATCTCCTTGGCGGGGTTCGTCACCCCGGCCATCCGGTAGGCCGACTGGGCCGCCTCGCGCGTGGAGCGGAACGAGGTAAAACTCCAGGACGGGTCGAACTGGGTGTTCCAGTAGCCGGCGGTCACCGCATAGGCGATGCCGCGGAGGATCGTGTAGGCGCCGGTGAACGTGGGCGCCAGGTCCGCGCGCGTGAGGATGGCCGCGGCCGCGCCGTCGGTCGTCGGGCAGCAGTCGAACAGCCCGAGCGGCTCCGCCACCTTGGGCTGCTTCTGGTACTGCTCGGCGGTGATCTCTTTCTGGAAGTGGGCCTTGGGGTTGAGCGAGCCGTGGTAGTGGTTCTTCAGCGCCACGGCCGCCAGCGCGTCCTCCGTCGCGCCGTACTCCTTCATGTACCGCGTGGCCAGCAGCGCGAACATCCCCGGCGCGGTCCGTCCCTTGGATAGCACCGGGTGCCCGCGGTTCACGGCCTGGGCGACCAGGCTGCCCCGCGACGGGACCTCGCGCATCTTCTCCGCTCCCACTGCCAGGACCAAGTCGTACTCGCCCGAAGCCACCGCGAGCGCGGCGTTCCTCACCGCCTCGATCCCGGTGGCGCAGTACGCGGCCACGCGCGTGACGGGGATGGGAAAGAGATTCAGCGGATCCGAGACGAAGGTGCCGGAGTTCCCCTCGAAGCCGTAGAGCATCGGCTCATAGCAGCCGAGCCAGGCCGCCTGGAGCTGCTTCGATTCGATCTTGGCGTCGGCCAGGGCCTGAGAGACCGCCTCGAAGACCATGTCGGTGAGGCTCTGGTGGAAGTTCTCGCCGAACTTGATGATCCCGGTGCCGATGATCGCGACTTTCCCGCCCAGTCCCATGCAGTCCTCCTTATTTATCTGGGCACGGGCACCCCGGGCTGTCGCCACGCCCGTGCCCCGCCGGAATCTCGGTCTCTCATAGTTCCTCCGCCCAATCTCAGTCGCGGTCGTCGCGCCCCGCCACCCACCCTCGCCATACACTACCGCCGGAGCGGGAGGGGGCGCAAGCCGATTGTACGCTGAAGGAGTGCTGAGAGAGAGGCGAGCCGGAGAAGACCCGAGTGCTACCGGGTGACGATGGCGAAGCCGGCGGTGCGGAGCTCGTCGTCAACGCCCGCCTGGCCCCGGCGCTCGGTCCGGCGCCGCTCGGGCTCGAAGGCCTGGGGGGACTGCCGTCGCTCGCCGCGCCGCCGGTCCAGAATCACCTCGACGTTCTCCACGCCGGCAAACCATCGCTTCCAGTAATCCCAGAGATCGGGGCGGTTCCACGCCACGATGAAGAGGTGTGAGGTCATGGGTCCCTCCGCCTGTTGGCTATAACTCTAGCATGATCCATGCCTAAGAGCCGCCAACAGAGGAGAGCGGCCAACCAGTGGAAATCATTAGCAGTGGTCAGGGGGCAAGGCGTGGAAATTCGGTGAGGATAGCCACTGTGACACACAGGATCAGCCACCCTGACACGCGAGGGACCACTAGGGGCGGGTCTCAGCGCGACGGCGGCTCAGCCGGAGGCGGTCACCACTTATGCGCCTTGTACCACTCGTAGATCTCCTCGCCGGTGGTAAGCCAGACGCCCTTCTTCTTCTGGATGTAATCGTACACCGCCTCGAAGTACTTGATCCGGTGCGGGACGCCCGAGATATAGGGATGCACGGCCAGGGCCATCACGCGCGGGTTCCTGGCCCCTTCGGCGTAGAGGCGGTCGAACTGGTCGCGCGCTCGCTGGAGCCACTCGCCCGACGGACGGTGCCGGATCACCATCATCGGGATGTCGTTCAGCTCGAGCGTGTACGGGACCGAGACCAGCGTTCCTGCCCGGGTCCGGATCTCGTACGGCTGGTCGTCGTTCACCCAGTCCGAAACGTACTCGATCCCCTCCGCGGCGAGGAAATCCAGCGTCTCCCAGGTCTCGCTGAGCCCGGGCCCGAGCCATCCCTTCGGCTTCCGTCCCGTGAAGTCACGGAGGAGCTGGACCGCCTTGCGGATGGCCGCGCGCTGATCGGGCAGGTTGTGCATCGCCCCCTGGACGACGCCGTGACCCATGAACTCCCAGCCCGCATCGAGCATGGCGCGGGCCACCGGCTCGTAGGACTGGCACACCTGGGCGTTGATCGAGGTGGTCGCGCGGATCTTCCGCTTCGTCAAAGCCTCGAACAGGCGCCAGAACCCGACGCGCATGCCGTAGTCATGCCACGCCCAGTTCGGCACGTCCGGGATCGTCACGACCCCCTGGGGCGCGGTCAGGTACTGGCGCGCCATCGGTTTCTCGATGTCCCATTCCTCGACGTTGACGATGGTCCAGACCGCGATCCGAGCCCCCTTGGGGAGCTTCCACGGACGGCGATCGACGATCGGCGAGTAGTCGAAGCGTTCGGGCGGCAGCTTCACGGGCCCCTCCTCGGCCAAGCCGCCCCCACTATACGCCATGTCGGGGCTATAGTAGAATTCCGGTCCGTGAGCCGGCCGCGGGCCATCGACGTCCACGCGCACTTCTATCCAGAACGCTTCCTGTCGGCCGTGGAAACGTGGGGGGCGCCGTTCGGGGCGCGCGTGGATCGCTCCGACCCCCGCGGGCCGGTCCTGGTGGCCCCGGGCACCCCCACCCGGCCCCTCGAGCCTCGCTTCTTCGATCTTCCCGCCCGCCTCCGCTCCATGGACCGCCAGGGCGTCGAGGTCCAGGCGCTCTCGCTCACCATCCCCATGGTCTACTGGGCCGACGGCGCGACGGGCCACCGGCTCGCGCGGGCGTTCAACGACGCCGCCAGCGAGGCTCACACCGCGCACCTCGACCGCTTCGTAGGCTGCGCCACGCTGCCGATGCAGGATCCCCCGCGCGCCGAAGAGGAGCTGGAGCGTGCGGCGGGGCTCCCGGGTATCCGGGCCGTGTACCTCGGCACCAACGTGAACGGGCGCGAGTTGTCCGACCCCGCGTTCTTCCCCATCTTCGAGCGCTGCCAGGTGCTGAGGCTACCGGTGCTGCTGCACCCGATCACGGTGATCGGCGCAGAGCGGCTCCAGCCCTTCTACCTCCAGAACTTGCTCGGCAACCCGTTCGACACGGCGGTGGCCGCCGCCCACCTCGTGTTCGGCGGCGTGCTGGACCGCCTGCCGCATCTTCAAGTTTGTCTCCCCCACGCCGGCGGCGCGCTTCCCTACCTGGCCGGCCGCCTCCAGCGCGGCCAGCGGGTACGGCCTGAGGCCAAGAAGGCGGCCCGCCGCCCGGTCACCGCTTACCTTCGGCGCTTCAGCTACGACACGATCAGCCACAATCCCCGCGCCCTCCGCTACCTCATCGACACGGTGGGCGCCGACCGCGTGATGCTCGGCAGCGACTTCTGCTTCGACATGGGGTACGAGCGCCCCGTCCGGGTCGTCACCGGCCTCCGCGGATTCCGCCAGTCAGATCAAGCGCGGGTCCTCCGGGGCAACGCTCGGAAATTACTGCGCCTGGCCTAGGGACGCCCCGCATGCCTCCCGGCATCTTCGTCACCCAGCCGATCCCCGAACCCGCGCTGGCGCGCCTTCGAGAAGCGGGGAACGTGGAGCTGAACCCCGACCCCCTGCACATCGTCACCAAGCCCGAGCTGATGGCGGCGCTGGCGCGGAACGAGTACCTGGTCTGCCTCCTCCACGACCGCGTGGACGCGGAGGTGATCGCCGCCAGCCCGCGGCTCCGGCTGATCGCCTCGATGGCCATCGTGCCCGCCGGCGTGGATGTTGCCGCCGCCACGGCGCGGGGCATCCCCGTGACCACCATTCCGCCCCTCGTCACCGAGGCCACCGCCGACCTGCAGTGGGCGTTGCTCCTGGCCGTGGCCCGGCGAATCGTGGAAGCGGACCGGGCCGTCCGCTCCGGCCTCTTCCCGGGCGGCCAGTCCATGCACTTCGTGGGCGGGGAGGTGCACGGCAAGATCCTCGGAATCATCGGCCTCGGACGGATCGGCGAGGCCGTCGCCCGGCGGGCGCGGGGATTCGGGATGCGGATTCTCTACTGCCAGCGTCATCGGCTGGATGCCGCGCGCGAGGCCGCCCTGGGCGCGACCTACCGCCCGCTGGACGACCTCCTCCGAGAGTCGGACTTCGTGTCCGTCAACGTGGGCCTGACCCCGGAAACGGTCCACCTCATCGGCCGCCGGGAGCTCGGGCTGATGCGCCCCTCGGCGTACCTGGTGAACACCTCCCGAGGTCCGGTGGTGGACGAGAAGGCCCTGGTGGACGCCCTCGAGGAGCGGCAGATCGCCGGCGCGGCCCTGGACGTCTACGAGCACGAGCCCCTGGTCGAGCCCCGCCTCCGCACGCTGGCCAACGTGGTGCTGACGCCCCACATCGGCAGCGCGGCCCTCGACACGCGCATCCGGATCGCCGACATCGTCGCCGATAACGTCCTGGCCGTCATCCGAGGCCAGCGGCCGCCGAACCTCCACAACCCCGAGATCTACGCGTGACTCGCGCGGGTTAGACGAGCGCTTGCTCCAGGAGAGGATGGAGATGACACTCCGATACGGTCAGGCGGCCCCGGATTTTTCGCTCCCCTCGAGCCTAGGCCGCGAGGTCACGCTCGGGGAATTCAAGGGACAGGCCGACCTCGTGTTGGCGTTCTTCTGTTACGCCTGGGGAGGAATCTGAACGCCGGAACTCGCCGACCTGGGTCAGGTCGCGGTCAAGCTGGGCGAGCGGGGGGCCGCGCTGCTGGCGATCAGCGGCGACAGCTCCTTCTGCCAGGCCGAGTTCGCCAGGGCAAGAGGGTTTCCGTTCCCGCTTTTGAGCGACATTCACCGAGTCGCGATCCGCGCCTACGGAGTTCTGGACGAAGCGCGGAACGTGGCCTACCGCTCCACCTTCATCGTGGACCGGGGCGGCCGGCTTCGATGGGGGCAAGCGGGCGATCGGCACATGATCCGCGACGGGGCCGAGATCCTCCGGGTCCTCGATCTCGTGGACGCAGTGCGCCGCAGGGAGTAAATGGAATTCTGGGTCATCCAGACCTTTAACGGGGTCTCCTACGGGGCCCTGCTCTTCCTGCTTGCCGGCGGGCTCTCCCTGATCTTCGGGATGATGCGCATCGTCAACATGACGCACGGGTCCTACTACCTGCTCGGAGGCTACGTCGGCCTCACGGTCATCTGGGGGACGGGAAATTTCGTCCTCGCCATCCTCGCGGGTGCCCTGGTCATCGCCCTCGTGGGCCTGGGTGAATACAACACGTTCCTCAAGCGGCTCAGCGGGCAGGAGCTGGGTCAGGTGCTCACCACCATGGGGTTCGCACTGATCTTCCAGGACCTGGGGCTGGTGATCTGGGGTGGTGAGCCGTACACGATCCGGACTCCGGCCGCGCTGTCCGGCTCCTACCAGCTCGGTGAGCTCTACTTCCCGGTCTACCGCGTCTTCATCGTCATGGTCGCGGCGGCAGTAGCGGTGGTCCTTTGGCTGGTTCTGGAACGGACTCGCGTCGGGGCCATGATCCGCGCCACCGTGGACGATGCTGAGATGGCTAGGGGCGTGGGAATCAATGTGCCTCGCATTTCCATGGGCGTCTTCGCTCTCGGCGCCTTCCTGGCCGCCACGGCCGGAGTCGTGGCGGGAGGGTTCGTGGGGGTCTACCCGGGGGCCGACTTCGAGATCCTCCCCTACGCCTTCGTCGTCGTGATCGTCGGCGGGATGGGAAGCCTCAAAGGGGCCCTGATCGGCAGCCTGATGGTCGGCCTCCTCGACAACTTCGGCAAGGCGTTCTTCCCGGAGCTCTCGTACTTCACCCTCTTCGCCCCAATGGCGGCCATCCTGGCGATCCGGCCCACGGGCCTCTTCGGACGAGCGTGATCAGGCTGCCCCTGCTGCCCCGCCATCGACAGATCGGCCTGGGGATCATCCTGCTCCTGCTCATCGTCTCACCGCCCTTCCTCTCCTCCTTCCTGCTGTCGCTTCTGACCCAGGCGTTGATCTACGGCGTCCTGGCCATGAGCCTGGACCTCCTCGTCGGCTACCTCGGGCTCCCATCTCTGGGCCACGCCGCCTATCTCGGTCTCGGCGCCTACAGTGTGGGGGTGCTGACGACGCGCTACGGGGCGAATTCCTGGCTCGCGCTGGCGGTCGGGCTTCTCCTGGCCATGGCGGTGGCGGCCGTCTTCGGCCTCGTGGCGCTCCGCGCGACTGGAGTCTACTTCTTGATGATCACGCTGGCCCTCGGCATGGTCATCTGGGGGCTCGCCCACCGCTGGGTGTCCATGACCCAGGGGGACAACGGCATCTCCGGGGTCCCTCGCCCCGACCTGGGGCTGCCGTGGTCCTTCGCGAAGGCGATCCCCTTCTACTACTTGTCCTTGGTCGCGTTTCTCTTCGCCCTCTGGGTGCTCTGGGTCATCGTGCGCTCCCCCTTCGGTCAGAGTCTGGTGGGGATCCGAGAGAGCGAGTCCCGCATGCGCACGCTCGGCTATAATGTGTGGCTTCACAAGTACATCGGGTTTATCATCGCCGGCACCGTGGGCGGATTTTCCGGCGTGCTCTGGGCCTACTACAACGGCTTCGTGAGCCCGGCGAACATGGAGCTGGCCACGTCTGTGGAAGCGCTGCTCATGGTTGCCCTCGGGGGCCGGGCCACCCTGCTCGGCCCGGCCATCGGGGCCGCCGCGATCGTCTTCCTGAAGAACCTCGTGAGCGTCTATACTCACCGGTGGGTCCTGATCCTGGGCGCCGTCTATATCGGCACGATCGTCTATGCCCCCGAGGGGATCGCGGGGGCCTTCACGCAGCTCACGAAAGGGGTGAAACCTGAACCGTTACGTTCCAAGGTCTAACGTGAACCGGGAGAGCATCGAGGAGGGAAGAGCGATGGGGAAGAAGCTGTTGGTGAGCGTCGTCGGAGTGCTGGTTCTGGTGGCAGGCGTCGGGCCGGCACCAGCGTGGGCCCAGAAGGGGCCGATCAAGATCGGCTATCAGGGCCCGATGACAGGACCCGCCGCGGCGGTTGGCAAGGACATGGCCAACGGGCTCAAGATGTACCTCGATGAGGTCGGCCACCAGATCGCCGGCCGGAAGGTGGAACTGATCGTCGAGGACAACCAGGGTCAGCCCGATCTGGCGCTGACCAAGCTCCGCAAGCTCGTGGAGAGCGACAAGGTCCACGTCATGGCCGGCGGCCTCTTCGCCCACATCGGCTACGCGCTGGCGCCGAAGGTGGACGAGTACAAGGTCCCGATGCTCTACCCCGTCATGGCGGCCGACGACCTCACCCAGCGAAAGCCCGCCAAGTGGGTCGTCCGGACAGGGTGGACGGGAAGCCAGCCCTCCCACCCCTTCGGGGAGTGGGTCTTTAAGACCCTCGGCTACAAGAAGGTCGTCGTCATCGGCATGGACTATGCCTTCGGCTGGGAGGTCGTCGGAGGGTTCCAGAAGAGCTTCGAGGAGGCCGGCGGCCAGGTCATCCAGAAGCTCTGGCCTCCTCTCAACACCGCCGACTTCGCCCCCTACCTGGCCCAGATCCGCAAGGACGCCGACGCCGTGTTCGCCCTGATGGTCGCCGTGTCCTCCCTGAGGTTCCCCAAGCAGTACCAGGATGCCGGGCTGAAGGCGCGCTTTCCGCTCATCGGGGGCGGCACGACCTTCGACGAGTTCGTCCTCCCCTCGCTCGGAGACGAGGCCATCGGGGGGATCAGCCCCCTCATCTACAGCGCCGCGCTGGACACGCCGGTGAACAAGCGCTTCGTCAAGGAGTATCGGGCGAAATTCGGCAAGGTCCCCTCCTACTACTCCGAAACCTACTACACGGCCGGACGCTGGATCAACGAGGCGGCCAAGGCCATCGGCGGGAACGTCGAGGACAATGAGAGGTTCCTCGCCGCGCTCAGGAAGGTGGAGATCACCGACGCCCCGCGGGGACCCATCAAGCTCGACGCTTACGGCAATCCGATCCAGAACATCTATATCCGGAAGGTCGAGAAGAAGGATGGGGAGCTCTGGAACACGGTCATCCAGACCTTCCCGGCGGTCTCCCAGTTCTGGAAGTACAAGCCGGACGAGTTCCTGAAGCAGCCCGTGTACAGCCGGGACTTCCCGCCCTGCAAGTATTGCTAGGCTCGTGACCGATCCTGGCGCGCTGGCGCTGAGCCTCTCGGGCGTCTCCAAAGCGTTCGGGGGGCTCTGCGCCGTGGACGGCGTCAGCCTTGACGTCACGCCCGGGGAGCGTCGCGCCATCATCGGCCCCAACGGCGCGGGCAAGACCACGCTGTTCAGCCTGATCAGCGGCGAGCAGCCCCCGACCGACGGTCGCATCACGCTCTTCGGCCGGGATGTCACGCGGCTCCCCCCCCACCGCCGCGCCGCCCTCGGGATGGCCCGGACCTATCAGATCACCAATCTGTTTCCTCGACTCACGGTCTTGGAAAACTGCCTCTTGGCGGTCCAAGCGCTGAAGCCCACCAAATTCCACCTCCACCGCGCCCTCAGCCGCTACCCGGGCCTCTTCGAGCGCGCGCGCTCGGCGCTGGAGGCCGTCGGGCTGGCCGGCAAAGACGGGGAGACCGTCCGGAACCTCTCCCACGGCGAGCAGCGCCAGCTCGAGATCGCGCTGGCCCTGGCGGGGGCCCCGAAGCTGCTGCTCTTGGACGAACCCACTGCGGGCCTATCTCCGGCCGAGTCCCACCTGATGACGGGACTCCTGAAGCGGCTCGATCCGGCCATCACGATCCTGGTCATCGAGCACGACATGGACGTCGCCTTCGAGCTCACCAAGCGCGTCACGGTGCTGCACTTCGGGAAGGTGATCGCCGACGGTCTCGGGGACGAGGTCAAGGCCAACCCGCTCGTGCAAGAGATCTACCTGGGCCGGGAGTAGGCCGGGGAGGCGTGACGGTGAAAGCCATGGTCCTCCGCGAGCTGGGCGGCCCCGTACGGCTCGAGGAGGTCCCCATTCCGAAGATCGGCCCCAACGATGTCCTCATCCGGGTGCGGGCGACCGGGGTCGGGCTGACGGTCGTCATCATGACCGCGACGCCGGGCCGCGTCACCGCGTACCCGAGGATCCCCGGCCACGAGGTCGCCGGTGAGGTGGCCGAGGCGGGCTCCGAGGTCGCCACGATCAAGGTAGGGGATCGGGTGACCTGCCATTTCTACCTGACGTGCAAGGTGTGCCCGTACTGCCGGAGCGGCCGTGAGACCCTCTGTTCCGACTTCAAGGGCTACGTCGGGATGGCCTGTGACGGCGGCTACGCCGAGTACATGGCGATTCCGGCCGTGAACGTGTGTCCGGTCCCTCAAGGGGTCACGAGCCTCGAGGCCGCCATCGGCGCCGATGCGATCTGCACCCCGCTGCACGCCTGCCGCGAGGAGGCCCGGATCGGCCCGGGGGATCGGGTGCTGATCGTGGGCGCCGGCGGCGGCGTGGGGATCCACGCCGTCCAGATGGCCAGGCTCTGCGGCGGGTATGTCCTCGCCGCCGATCTCACCGACGCCAAGCTGGAGATGGCGCAGACCATGGGCGCGGAGGCGCTGATCGACGTCCGGCGGGAGGAGCTGTCGAAACAGGTGCTCGCCAAGACCGACGGCCGGGGCGTGGACGCCGCGATCGACTGCGTCGCCTCGCCGGAGAGCCTCGAGGCGTGCCTCCGCGCCCTCGCCCGCGCCGGCCGGCTGGTCATCATCGGCTCCCGCCCCCGCGAGGTGTTCAAGGCCGACCCGGTCCTTCGCGTGGACGCCCAGTGGATGCTCTACCGGGGGCTCGAGATCCACGGCTCGCGCTACGTCTC
>JACPSW010000180.1 GCA_016193045.1 Candidatus Rokuibacteriota bacterium
AATGTGGAGGCGGGCGGTCTCATGAGTTACGCGCCGGATCTCCTTGACCTGACCCGGCGCGCCGCGACCTACATCGACAAGATCCTCAAGGGTGTCAAACCCGCCGACCTGCCGGTGGAGCAGGCTTCCAAATACGAGCTTGTTATCAATCTCAAGACCGCCAAGAAGCTCGGGATCACGATCCCGCAGTCTGTGCTCATCCGGGCGGATCACGTGATCCAGTAGCCGCTACCGCCCAGCTACCGGCCAGCTATCGCCCAGGGACTGTGTCAGTTTTGTGTCAGAACTATCGAGTGCCAATGGGCACCATTGGGCACAATGCCTCAGTGGCCGAGGGGCCAACTGCCCGGATTCGGGCCGATAGCGACCGATAGTGCTCAATAGTCCCCAGTCGGGATGAGAACTGAAAATCCTTTGCCACCCGTGCTCCTGGCCTGCTATCGGCGGTATCTACTCCCATCCTGCCCTGGAGCAGGGATCAGAAGAGCGGGGCGGACTTGGCGCGGGCGCGCTGGAGCGCGTAGACGAGGGCGAGCCCCATGATTCCCGCCAGGTCGGTGTAGAGGCCGGGCTTGACCATCAGGACCGCGGAGGCCAGGAGGATCGCCCGCTCGTGCCAGCGGGCCTCGGTGATCAGGTAGCCCTGCATGGCCCCCGCCAGCGCGTACATCCCGATCGAGGCCGTGACGAAGATTGAGGCTGCTTCCCAGACCGTCGTATTGATCAGGAGCATCTGGGGGGCCGTGATGAACATGAACGGCAGGAGGAAGGTCCGCATGTCGAGCGTGAAGGCCCGCCAGCCGGTCCGGAGCGGATCCGAGCGCGCGATGCCGGCGGCGGCATAGGCCGCCAGGCCCACCGGGGGCGTGTCGTCGGCCAGGATCCCGAAGTAGAAGACGAACAGGTGGACGGCGATGAGAGGGATCTCGTATCCCGTCTCTCTGCCCACCGCGATCAGGGCCGGGGCCGTGAGGGTGGCCATGATGATGTAGGTCGGGGTGGTGGGCACGCCGATGCCCAGGATGAGGCAGGCGATCATCGTGAGGAAGAGCCCCAGGTAGAGGTTCCGGCCGGACAGGTCCACCACGAGCCCCGAGAGGTTGAGCCCCACCCCGGTCAGCGTGACGATTCCCACGATGACCCCGGCGCAGGCGCAGGTGGCGGCCACGGAGGCCATGTTGCGCGGCCCCAGGTAGAGCGCCGTCACGAGCCTGAGCCCGGTCTCGGCGAGGGCCGGTCCCACGCCGGCGGCCGGCGCGTGGCCGGGGATGATCGGCCGGCCGCGAATCCCCTGGACGAGGCTCGACAGGATGAACATCCCCATGGCGGCCACGATCGCCATGAAGCCGGAGGTGAGCGCGGTCATCTCGCGGACGATCAGGTAGTAGAGGAGGACCGCGACGGGAATCAGGTAGTGGAGGCCGGAGAAGAAGGTCGGGAGGAACCGCGGCAGCTCCTCCCGCGGCACCCCCTTGATCCCGTGCTTCAGGGCCAAGAGGTGGACCGCCCCGAGCAGGGCGAGCTGGTCGATGACGGCGGGGAGGATGGCGGCTTTGACGACCTCCAGGTACGGGATGGCGAGCCACTCGGCCATCACGAAGGCGGCGGCCCCCATGACGGGGGGCATGAGCTGGCCGTTGCCGGACGCCGCCGTCTCGATCCCGCCGGCCACTTCCGCCTTGAAGCCGACCCGCTTCATCAGCGGAATCGTCATGCTCCCGGTGGTGACCGTGTTGGCGATGGACGATCCCACGATGGTGCCGAGGAAGGCCGAGGCCACGACAGAGACCTTGGCGGGGCCGCCCCGCGTGTGGCCGAAGAGGGAGAACGCCACGCCGATCAGGTACTCGCCGGCGCCGGTGCGCTCGAGGATCGCCCCGAAGAGAACGAAGGCGAAGACGAAGGTGGCCGAGACTCCCACCGGGATCCCGAAGATCCCCTCCGTGGTCAGGTAGAGGTGGCCGATCACCCGCCGCAGGGAGTAGCCCCGGTGGGAGAAGAGCTCGGGCATCCACGGGCCCACGAAGGCGTAGAGGAAGAAGATCGTCGTGATCGCCGGGAGCCAGAGCCCGACGGCCCGGCGCGTGGCCTCCAGGACGAGGAGGACCAGCAGGAAGCCCACCGCCGTGTCCATGCCGGTGGGCGTGCCGACGCGTTGGATCAGCGCCTCGTGGTTGAGCGTGACGTAGAGCGCGGCGTAGGCGCCGAGCGCCGCCAGGACCAGGTCGTACCACGGCAGCGTCGCCTGGCGGGCGCGCTTGGAGACGGGGTAGAAGAAGAAGCAGAGGGCGATGGCGAAGGTCAGGTGGATAGAGCGCTGGAGGACCCCGGGCAGCGTCCCCACCGCCGCCGTCCAGAGCTGGAAGGCCGTCATCGAGAGGGCGACCGCTCCCGCCAGCCAGAACGACCAGCCGGCCAGGTCCCGCGCCCCGAACTCGGCCTCCTTGACGAGGCGCTCGGCCTCCTTGATGCCGGCCTGCTCCTCGGGCCCGAGCCGGATCCGGGATGCGTCGGCCATGTGAGGACGCCCCCATCACCTTAATCCTCTCCCCCAGCGGGGGAGAGGGCTGGGGTGAGGGGGAGAGGGCTGGGGTGAGGGGGAGAGGGTAGGGTGAGGGATCATGTCCGGGTCACCGCGCTGATGGCGTCGCCGAGCACGGCGACGATCTCGTCGATCTGGTCGCCCTCGACGACGAGCGGCGGCCCCACCATCACGAGGTCCCCCGCACCGTCCACCTGGCCGCCCGACGCATAGACGTTGACGCCTCGCCTGAGGGCCTCCGCCTGGATGGCCTGCGCCATACGGGCCGCCGCCGGGTAGGGGGCCTTGCTCTTCCGGTCCTGGACGATCTCCACCGCCGCCATGAGGCCGAGTCCCCTCACGTCGCCCACCGCCGGGAGATCCCCGAGCCGCTGGAGCCTCTCCTGGAGGTACGCGCCTTGGACCCGCGCTCGCTCGACGAGCCCGTGACGCTCCACGTAGCGGGTGACGGCGACACCGGCCGCGGCGACGACCGGGTGGTGGCTGTAGGTGAAGCCGTGGTGGAAACCTCCGCCGGCCTTGAGGGTCTCCACGATCTCTCCCTTGGCGAGCACAGCGCCACCTGGAAGATAGCCGCTCGTGAGGCCCTTGCCGGTGGTGACCACATCGGGGCGGACGTCCCAGTGCTCGATCCCGAACCACTTGCCGGTCCGCCCCATCCCCGTCATCACTTCATCCGCGATAAAGAGCAGGCCATAGCGGTCGCAGATCTCCCTCACGATCCTGAAGTAATCCGGCGGAGGCACCACGGCTCCTGCAGAGGCTCCGATGACGGGCTCGGCGATGAAGGCCGCAACGGTGTCGGGGTCTTCCGCCCGGATGGTCGCATCCAGCGCCCTGGCGCACTCCAGCGAGCAGGCGGGCCCGCAGCCGGGAAGCGCGCAGCGGTAGGCGTAGGGCGCGGGGATGCGCGGCATCTCCTGGAGCAGCGGCGCGAACATCGTGCGGAGCGAGGGACGGCCGGAGAGGGCCAGCGCACCGAGGGTCGAGCCATGGAAGGACGGCCACCGGAAGACGACCTTGTAGCGTCCCGGCCGGCCCTTGGCCACCTGGTACTGGCGCGCGAGCTTGATGGCGGTCTCGGTGGCCTCCGAGCCTCCCGACACCAGGAAGAGCCGCGCGTCGTCAACGGGAGCGCGGGGCGCCAGCACTGCGGCCAGCTCTTCCATCGGGGTCGAGGTGAACTCGGTGCCGTGGACGTAGGCGAGGCGCGCGGCCTGCTCCCGGATCGCCTCGGCGATCTCGTGGACTCCGTGGCCGACCGTCACGACGATGGCGCCGCTCGAGCCGTCGAGATAGCGGCGCCCCTCCCGGTCGTAGAGATAGACGCCCTCGCCCCTGACGATCTCGGGGTAGGTCCAGCCCGCCAACCGCCGCCGGAATACGCGGCTCATCCCGACCCCAGAAAGGAGCCCACGAAGCTTGCGCCGCGTCGGGCGGCGGCGAAGCGGTCGAGGGCAAATGGCGCCCGGTTGACGGTGGTCCGGCCCCCGGTGATCAGTTCCGCCATCAGTTGGCCGACGGCGGGGGCGAGCTTGAAGCCGTGACCGCTCATGCCGGCGGCGATGTAGAAGCCGCAAACGGGGGACTCGTCGAGGATCGGCATCCAGTCCGGCGTGATGTCGAACGCTCCGGCGTAGCCCTGCTGGTAGTGGGCGTCCGCCAGGGCCGGGATCGCCCGGCTCGTCCTCTCCAGGGTCTCCGCTGCTTCTTCAAAGCCGGCCTCGCTGCCGAGCAGTTCGGGGTCCATGGGGTGACGCGTCTCGTCTTCCACGAGGGAGCCGGTGAGAGTGAGGTCGCCGGTCTCCGGCCGGACGTACGTGCCGCCGGCCAGGTCCAGGTAGACCACGTGGGGCGGGCCGAAGGTGGCGCCGCGCTTGACGACGAAGACCGGATGCCGCCCCACCACGATGGGAAGGGTGACGCCCGCCAGGACGGCGACGGCGCCGGCCCAGAGCCCCGCCGCGTTGACCACCACGCGGGAGTCGATGCGCTCCCCGGTCTGGGTTACGACTCCCTTGACCCGGCCGGCATCCACCTGAATCCCGATCACCGCTACTCCCTGCTCGATCACGACACCCCGGTCGCGGGCCGCCGTCGCGTAGCCAAGGGTGACCGCTGTGGGGTCGCCGTAGCCCGACTCGGGCTCGTGGAGGACCGCGCCCAGCCCCGACGGGTCGATGCGGGGCTCGAGACGGGCCAGCTCGCTGGGCGGGAGCACCTCGGCCCTGATGCCGACCTCGCGCTGGATCTCAAGGGAGCGCTCGAGGGACGGGAGCATGGCTGGAGAAACCCCGATGAGGGCTCCGCACCCGACGTAGCCGGAGTCGCCGCCCACCGCCTCGGGGAAGTTCTGGAAGACCCTGAGTGAGTGGAGGACCATGCGGCAGGTTTCGGGGCTCGGGTAGAGCTGGCGGATGACTCCCACCGACCGCCCCGTGCCTCCGGCGGCGAGGAAGTTTCTCTCGAGGAGGACCACGCCCTTCACGCCCCCGGAGGCGAGGTGGAAGGCGAGGCTCGCCCCCGTCACGCCCCCGCCGATGATGACGACATCGGCGGTCCTCGTCATCCCAGGTCCACTTCGGCGCCGGCGCCGGCGGCGCGGGCCTCGTCGTACGCCAGCCGCGCCGCCGCCGCGTCCTCCAGGGCGAACCCGACCGACTTGAAGAGGGTGATCTCGTCACGACCCTGGCGGCCGGACTTTGCCCCGATCACCAGCTCGGCGAGTTCGGCGTGGATCGACGAGCGCGACACGGCGCCCTCCTTGATCGGGATCAGCACGTCCCCGGCCTCCTCCCAGGCGCCCGCGTAGGTGTCCACGACCACGCGCGCCCGGGCCACTGTCTCCGTGTCCACCTCCCGGGTGTCGGGGCGGAAGGCGCCCACGGCGTCCACATGGGTCCCCGGTCGGAGATCCGCGCCCGCGAAGACCGGAGTGGGAGACGTGGTGGCGCACGTGACGAGATCGGCCTGACCGACGGCCTCGCGCGGCGTTTCGGCGAGCGTGACGGGGACTCCGATCTCTTTGCCCATGGTCTCGCAGAACCGCTCGGCCCTGTCCCGGCGGCGGCCAACGACCAGGACGCGCTCGACCGCCAGAACGGTGGCCAGGCAGCGGAGCTGGAAGGCCGCCTGGACGCCGGCGCCGAAGCAGGCGATGACCCGGGTGTCGGAGCGGGCCAGGTATCGGGCGGCCAGTGCCGATGTCGCCCCGGTCCTGATCCCGGTCAGGAACCCGCCGTCGAGGAGCGCGAGTGGCCGGCCGGTGCCCGGCTCCATGAGGACGTAGGTGGCGAAGATGGTGGGGAGGCCGCGCTCGCGGTTCTTGGGATACACGCTGACGAGCTTGGCCCCGAGGGCGGTGCCCGCCAGGGCCGACGGCATGAGGAGGAGCAGGCCTCCCTCGTCGGCGGGCAGAGCCAGGCGGGAGGGAACGGTGGCTTCGCCCCGCGCGCAGCGGGCGAAGGCGGACTCCACGGCCCGGATGACCGCTGCCGGGGTGAGGAGTCGCTCCAGCTCTTTCCGTCCGAGGACGAGCATCACGCCTTGCGCCTGATCATCCGCTGGACCCGGGCCTCCAGGACCGTCTCTCCCCGCTGGTTCACGACGCGGTGCTGGTAGGTCACGATGCCCCGATCGGGCTTCCTGGTCTCGCGCTTGTCGGCGACCTCCACCTCCACGCGGATGGTGTCTCCGGCCAGGACCGGGGCGACGATGCGGATCTCGCCCCCCAGGTACGCCATCCCTGTGCCGTGGATCAGGCCCGTCTGAATGATCAGTCCCTCGGACAGGGCGAAGGTGAGGGCGCCGGGCGCCGGCCGTCCCTTGAACACGCTCTCGCGCGCCACGTACTCCATGTCCGTGAAGAGGGGCTCGCTGAAGCCGCAGAGGTTCACGAAGGTGACGATGTCGGTCTCCGACACCGTCCGCCCCAGCGTCGCGAACTTCTGGCCCACCGTGTGTTCCTCGAACGTCAGCCCCTGCTGTCGCATCGCTTTTCCTCCCCCTCACCTTTTCCCTCTCCCCCCTCGGGGAGAGGGTAGGGTGAGGCGCTTCCTAACTATTATAGTTGGATGTGAACCGGCACTCCGGCGCGGTCATGCGGCAGCCCGCTCCTGGGGCTTTTGGAAACGGGGGTCCCACAGTGACGCCGTGCCGCGACAAAGGGCCGGGCCCGGGAGGGCAGTGGCGCGGCCACGCGGTGGAGGCGTCGTTCTGTATCTTTCTCGGCTATGGGCGGCACCCGACCTCAAAGGTCCGAATGCGCTCGGTGTAGGGTGGATGCGTGGTGATCGTGTCCCGTTGTTCAGCACCCCAAGCCCGGATATTCTCCGCTCGGATCTTCCCGAAGTGTTCAACCTGGGCGAGGCACTCGGCCGTTCCCATTCGCTTGAGGATTCGAATTGACACCGCATCTGCCTGGCGTTCTCGCTCAATTTGTGGCACTGCGGCGCGGTCAGGGGTCCAGTCTCGGTTCATCACATGGCCCAATTCGTGGGCGAAGTTCCCAGCGAGGTCCGCTGGGGAATCACGCCGAAGGAACCGAGGGTCGATTTGAACATAAAACGCACAGGAATTCCTGGATGGTCTTGCGATCGCGCGAATGGCATCGTTCGGCATGTCGGTCATGACAACCGGGACCTCCGCACACGTGAAGCCTTCCTGCCGCGCGGCTGCAATCACCCGAGGCGCAAAAGTCTCGATGATCCGCTGTTCTTCCCCTGTGGGGGAACGCCCGAGTTCTCGGGGGATCGACGCCATCGTCCCACAGGCCACCAGCCAGACACTCATCGACGCCATGATTCGCGTCGTGGAAATATGATTCATCTTGAGGTGCTCCCCATCAGCGCTTCGGATTCATGTCCCGTATCGCCCGCTTGGCGTGAGCTTCTAGTTAACTCTCCCCGAGGTAGGCCCGGCGGACCTCGGGATTTTCCTGGAGGTCGGCGGC
>JACPSW010000181.1 GCA_016193045.1 Candidatus Rokuibacteriota bacterium
CCGAAGTCCGCCACGAACGAGGCTTTGAGGACCTTCAGGCACGTCGGCGACAGCGCGAGCAACTCGTCGCACCAACGGGTCACCTCGTCGTCGAGCTTCTCCATGGGCACCACCGCGTTGACGAGCCCCATCTCCAGAGCCTGCTGGGCGGTGTAGCGGCGGCAGAGCATCGACATCTCGCGGGCGCGCTTGGCGCCGACCACCCGGGTCAGGTAGCTCACGATGGCGCCGCTGGCGGGGCTCCCGACACGCGGCCCGTTCTGGCCGAAGACGGCGTGCTCGGCGGCGATGGTGAAGTCGCAGAAATACGCCAGGTGGTTGCCGCCGCCGATACAGTAGCCATTCACGCGCGCGATGACCGGCTTCGGGCAGCGGGACACGGTCAGGTGCAGCGTGTACGGCTCCAGCACCTGGCGCTCGAGCCCGCCCTCCTTCTCCCAGTTCACGTCGCCCCCGGCGCAGAACGCCTTGTCGCCCGCGCCGGTCAGGACGATCACGCCGACCTCCTCGTCCGTCCCCGCCCCCTCGAACGCGAGCGTCAGCTCCTTCAGCGTGTCGCCCGTGAAGGCGTTGTACTGCTTGGGGCGATTGATCGTGATCCGGGCGACGTGGCCCTTCAGCTCGTAGAGGATGTCCTGATAGGCCGGCGGCATCGCTCCCTCCCTTACTTGCGCGTCCACTGTCCGGTCTGGGCCTGAATCCACTCGCCAGACTGGGCCCGCTCCCGGTTGGCCTTGGCGAATCCCGCCTGGACCTTCGCCAGCTCGCTCGGCGCCATGTTGTTCTGCTGGAGCAGCGTCCGGTAGAGCGTCATGCGATCGCGGTTCTCGGCGTCGATGAGCGCTCCCGCCTCAGCGCCACAGCCCTGGCCCGGCCGCGCCTCCACGAGCCCCTGGGCGTTCTCCCCGATGCACCCCCTGCCCTTCCACTGCTGGATCTGGGGAAAGCGGGCGCGCCGCGACTCGATGGAGGCCATGACCTCGGGCGTGCGGACCTTTAAGTCGGGGATCTGGGCCTCGGCCGGCGCGGGCGCGAGGAGCGCGAGCCACGGCCCGGAGGCGGGGACCCGCCCCTCCTTGCCGTCCTTCTTCGCCGGAGGCGGGGTTGCCGGCTTCTCCCCCTTTTCGACCCGCACGAGATCTTCGATGCTCCCGGCGGCGGAGTCGATCTTCTCCTGGGGGAAGTACACGTTGACCGTGACGGGCACGCAGCCGGACGCGGCGAGGAGCGTGACCGCCAGCGCGAGCATGCGGAGAGGATGAGGGCCGAGCGTGATCATTGGGAATCCCTCCTTGGCTGACCGAACATTCTGGCGAGGAGCGAGAGCGGGACGTTCTGGAAGTTGATGGCCTGGACGGGACCCGGGAAGATCCCGAGCCGCTTCTTCCCTTCGAGCGCCAGGCTCACGCGACCGCCCTGGGGTCCGACGCGGATGTCGGCCTCAAGGGACGAATAGGAAAAGACCGAGAGGCTCTCCAGCGCCTGTCTGAGAATCCCCGAAGGATCCGACTCGGCATAGGCGAGGAGCTTCTTGAGGGCGTCGATGTTGACGTCCCCGCCGGGCGGGTCCGAGGCGGCGTGGCCCGCCGCGATGAGGCCGTGCGCCCGGGAGTGCTGGAGCACCAGAAGATAGCGGACCTTGCCGGTGACGCGCCCCACGGTCAGGCCGTACTCGGTCGTGAGCGTCGCCAGGTCCACGCCCTCCCCCTCGAGCCTGAGGCTCAGCGGCACCGGGGCGCCGCCGAGATCGAGCCGGGCATTGCCCTTCCCGCTCCCGCCGTAGTGGACGTAGCTGATCTCCGGGAGAGACAGGACGCTGCCGCGGGCCAGCGCCGGCGAGGCGAGACGGCGAAGCGCGAAACCGAACGCCGTGAGCGACTCGGCCGTGACGGCCCCGCCGGGCGCCCCTTCGCCGGGTCCCCACGCGAGCGGCAGCGACGCCCGGAGGCCGGACACGGTGATCGGCCCGCCGATGCTGACCTCGCCCTTTGCGACGTGGGCCACCAGGTTTCCCCCGAAGCGCGGGCTCGCCCCGGTCCAGTCGAGGGCGCCCTCGAGCCGTGCCTCCCCGCTCAGCCTGACGGGGAACGCCTCGAAGGCCGGCACGCGGGAGAGGTCGCGGATCCCGGCCTCCACCGCCAGCTGCCCGGCCGACCGGGACCGCGCGCTCAGCCGGCCGATTTCTCCCGCGGGGGAGACCAGGGAGACCTCCCCCCGATCGAGGGCGGCCAGGGCGATCCGCCCGTCGCGGCGGGACAGGACCCCGTCGAACCTGACGTTCGCCCGCAGGCGAGCCCCCGTCGTCCAGGCCGGCATCTCGACCCCTTCCAGCCCCAGAGCGCCGTGGACGCGCATCCGGTCCGTGCCCTCCGCTTTCCCCTCGACCGTCAGCGAAGCGCTCCCGGCCTTCACCTCGACCGGGGGGCGCCCGTACCCCGCGCGCTCCAGGAGCGACCCGGCGACGAACGGCCGGAGATCGAGCGTCGCCCGGAGCCCGGATGCCGAAGCGTACGTCGCATCCCCCGTCACGCGGCTTCCGTCCACAGTCCCAGTCATCTTGACCGTTAGACGGGGGGCGGTGTCCAGCTCTTCAGCGCTCCCCGCAACGTCCACCTGGAGCGCGGGACCCCAGCGGAGCGACAGCAAGGAAAGATCGGCGCGGCGCGCGTTCGGACGGTAACGTCCGGCCAACGTGGCAGCCATCGGGTTCTTCCCGTCCGCGGGGGTCGCGCTCAGCGCGGCCTTGACCTCGAGCTCCGGCGTCGCCGACAGCGCCAGATCGCCCTCCGCGGTGATCCGGCTCGGACGGGGGAGCGTCGAGGGCCAGAAAGGTCCGAGCCGCCGCGGGTCGCCCGCAGCGGTGACGGCGACGCGCGCGTCCTGGCCGGCGGCCGCCCCTCGCGCTTCGAGGGTGAGGGCCGCCGGATCTCCGGGGCGACGCAGGGCGAGCCGCACGACGAGCTTGCCATCGCCGGATTTCTCCCCCCTGAGATCGAACGCCAGCGTCTCGCCTCCCGAGCGGATCTCTCCCCCCTTCATCTCCAGCGAGACCACGGCCGGCCAGTCCAGGAACCGGAGGAGCGCGCTCCGGATCGCCGTCAGGGTGTCGGGGGCCGGAGCGCTGAGCGGCGCGGCTTCCTTCGCGAGGGTCACCGACGTCCGGACCGCGACCACCGCGACGGCGCGGCCGCGGGGAAAGACCACGGGCAGGACGCCCCCCTCCACCCGGAGCTCCCGGATCTCCAGGCTCCCGCGCCAGTGCTCCCCCGGCGGGATGCTGAATCCCCGGAGCGTCAGACGCGCCGCCTCGGCGCGAGCCCGCTCGATCCGAACGGGAACGCCGATCTGCTTCGAGAGGAACCGCGAAAGGAGGCGGGCGGTCCGGCGCTCCTCCCCGAGGGCGTACCACCCGACGGCGAGCCCCGCGAGAACGAGGAGCAGGAGGCCGCCGCCGAGGGAAACGAGGACCGGGCGCCGCATCAGCAGAGACCCGGCACTAGCCCGGACTATTCACGAACGGCGCGCGCGACCGGGCGGGTGGCGCGGGGTGCGGGCCCGCGGGACGGGCGGAGTGGGACCCCCTCCGCGATGTACGTTCATGAATACTCCGCGCTAGTAACTCTTGGGGAGGCCGAGCACGTGCTCCGACAGATAGTTCAGCGCCATCTGCTGAGAGACCGGCGCGATCTTGTAGAGGCGGATCTCCCGCCAGAGCCGCTCGACGTAGAACTCCTTGGCGTAGCCGTAGCCCCCGAACGTCTGCAGCGCCACGTCGCACGCCTCGAACCCCGCCTCGGCCGCCATCAGCTTGGCGGAGTTGGACTCCGCCCCGCAGGGCCGGCCGTGGTCGAAGAGCCACGCCGCCTTCCAGCACATCAGCTCGGCCGTTTCCAGCCGGGCCCAGGCCTGAGCCAGCGGGTGGGCGATCGCCTGGTTCTTCCCGATGGGCCGGTCGAACACCACGCGTTCCTTCGCATACTGCACGGCCCGCTCCAGCGCCGCTTTCCCGATCCCCACGGCCTCGATGCCGGTCAGGATCCGCTCGGGATTCAGCGAATCCAGCAGGTGGTAGAATCCCTCGCCGACCTGACCGACCATGTCCTCCTCCGGGACCTCCAGGTTGTCGATGAAGATCTCGTTGGAGTCCACCGCTGCGCGGCCGAGCTTCTCGATCTCCCGCACGGTGATCCGCGAGCGGTCGAAGTCGACGAAGAAGAGCGTCATGCCCTTGAAGGGCTTGGCCGCCACCTGCTCGCGCGGGGTGGTCCGCGCCAGCAGGAGCATCCGCGTGGCGTGCTGGGCGTTCGTGTTCCAGACCTTGCGGCCGTTGATGACCCACCGATCCCCCTTCTTCTCGGCGCGGGTCTGGATCCGTGAGGTATCGGTGCCCGCGTTGGGCTCGGTGACGCCGAAGGACATGATGATCTCCCCGGCGGCGACCTGGGGCAGGAACCGGCGCTTGAGGGCCTCGCTCCCGTGCTTGATCAGCGGCATCGGCGGAAAGATGTAGAAGTGAATGGGCGAGGCGCCGCTCGTGCCGGCCCCCGCGGCGCAGATCTCATGGAGGAGGATGGACGCCTCCGTGACTCCGAGCCCCGAGCCGCCGTATTCCTCGGGAACGACGATGCCGAGCCAGCTGTTCTTCCTGAAGGCCTCGACGAACTCCACCGGGTACTCGGCCTTCCGGTCCTTCTCGAGCCAGTAGTCGAGGGAGAAGGAGCGGGCGAGCGCCGAGACCTCTTTCCGGATCATCTCCTGCTGCTCGGTGAACGCGAAGTCCATGAGGCGCCTCCGGCCGGAGAATGCGGGCGCCTCTCAGTATAGCCGGGGGAAGCGAGAAAAGGAAACGGCTGGCGGCCATCCGGGCGGGGGGGGGACCCATGCTAGGATGGGGGGCACGCCGGAGGCCCGAAGGGCAGGCGGCCAAAGAGGAGGTCGCGTGGCGATTCCGAGCTGGTCCTTTACCGCCGACTACGTGGAGAGCTGCAACTGCGATCACGGCTGCCCATGCAACTTCAACGGCTTTCCTACCTACGGCTCCTGCCAGGCCCTCGTCCTGAACTCGATCCGCAAGGGCCACTACGGGGACGTGCCCCTCGACGGTCTGGACGTGATCAACGCGGCGTACTGGCCGAAGGCCATCCACGAGGGGAACGGCACGGTGCAGCTCTACATCGACGAGCGGGCGAACCCCAAGCAGCGCGAGGCGATTCTCCAGATCTGGAGTGGCCAGGCCAAGGGCAGCGGGCCGTTCGCCCTCTTCGCCTCCACGTTCAAGTATGTCCTCGACCCCCAGTTCGCGAAGATTGAGAAGAAGATCGACGGGCGGAAGAGCTGGTTCAGGGTGCCGGGGGTGCTGGAGGCGTCGCTGACCCCGTTCGTGGGCCCGGTGGATGGCAAGGAGCAGGACGTGAAGATCCAGCTCGCCAACGGCTTCATCTGGAAGTGGGCGGAGGTCTGCAAGACCACCGTCATGAACATCCTCACGCCCCACCTCAACTTCAACCACGCGGGCAAGAACGCCTTCTACTCCGTGGTCGAGTACTCCGGCCCTTAGCCCCAAGCGGGGGTCAAGTCTTGCAATCACACACGCCAGGTCCGCCGGTCGGCAGTTGTTGCATTGCAAGACCTGACCCCTTTGGCCTTTCGGGCCCTTAGAAACGGACGCGGACGCGGTACACGAGCTTGGCCGCCCCTTCCTTGGGCACGGGGATCTGGTAGCGGAGGGTGTGGGCCTCCACTTTCTCGTGCCGGTGGGTTTCGCGCAGCACCTCCCAGTCTCCGGGCATCGGCTCGAAGACGGTCACCGTGACATCTTCCTTCTTGTGGTTCCTGAGCGAAATTTCCCACTCGACTTCATAGAGACCCCAACCGATCTTCTTCCAGTCCTTCTGGACGCGCTCGCCGACCACGTCGAAGGCCTCCCCCATCTTGATCTTCACGCGCTCGTCCTTGGGGGTGTGGTCGATCCAGTCCTCGCCGATGAACTGCTGGCTCCCTGACCGGTCGGCCTTGTACACGCGCACCTTCCCCTTCGGGAGAGGCAGGCCCAGGTTGTTGGCCTGGCTGTTGGCGATCTCCAAGAACACGCTCACCTTCTGGTTCGAGATCGGCTGGCCGTAGGAGGTCCGGTAGTAGTCCCGGGCCCCGTAGTAGATGAGCTGCTTGGCGACGGGCACGCCGTCGGCCGCCATAAGCGAGAGCTGCTTGGTCTGCTTGTCCTTGACCGTCGTGCGGCCGTCGAGGGTGTAGAGGTGGTACTCGAAGAACCCCTCGGAGGCGAAGGCCCGGGACGCCGGCACGTCCTGCGCCTTGGCGGCCCCCTCCAGCACGCGCCCGAGCCGGTCCCGATCCGCCGCCCGGTGGACGTCCCCGGCCACGAGCTTCAGCGAGGCGCCTTTGTAGGTGGCGCCGCTCTTGTTGTCGATCGTCACCCAGCCCGAGAGGTCGGCCCGGTCGTCCGCCGCGTTCAGGACCATCACGTAGTCGGCCTTCCAGGTCATCCCGCTGGTCAGATACGACGCCTCGATCCGCTGGGGTGCCGTCGTCTGATTCCGCAGCAGCCAGACGAGGGTCGGCTTGGACACCAGATTCTCAGGGAGCGAGGGAAGGACGATGTTTCCGTGATGGCCCATATAGATCTGGCCGTTGATGTCGTAGACGGGGCCGTTGGTGCTGAGGAGCGTCGCTTCCAGGTAGGAGCCGTTCCCCTGGTAGAGGCGCACCTTCCTCCCCACGTACTTCTCCATGAGCTTCTGGCTCGAGAGGAGGTCGTACTCGTAGTTCTGCTCCAGGATCTTCAGCCCCCTGGGATCGGTCAGCGACTTGAGGTGGACGCTGGTCGGGTCGATCAGCGCGGCAACATCCATGAACTGGACCCGGCCGCTGCCGCTGCCCAAGCGGACCTCGCGGATGTCCTTCACGAGGCCCAGGTTGCCGTTGTAGATCGTCAGGGCCAGGTCGCGCTGGTCCTGGGCGGTGACGGCCTGGGCGCCGGGGTCAGGCCGCGACCAGGCCGCCACGCCGATGGCAAGACTCATGATCAAGGTGAGGACAATCAACACGCTTCGCATCGTTCGCTCCTCCTTGTGAGATGGATCCGTCTGCCCGGTTAGACAGGACGGAAGAGCGAAAGTTCCTGGGGGAGAGGGAAGGGTGAGGGGCGTATCAGTTGGAGATACGCAGGCCGATGCGGACTTGGTCGGGGAAGGCCTTGGCGCGCGTCTCGATGGTAAAGTCGCCGATCCGCCGGAGGCCTTCCTCAAGCCGCGGGTAGGCGTCCCGCGGAACGACCACCTCGACGATGCTTCCGGGCCCCACGCGGTCGGCGTCGCGGACGAGGATGCCGCCCGCCTGCTTGACGACATCGTTGAGTTCGGCGTCCAGGGTCGCGGGGCTCTTCGGCCGGAGCAACCCCATCAGGTGGAAGGGGCCCTGGGCCCGGGCCGCGGCCTTTGACTCAGGCTTGGCGGGCACGGACTTCTGACTGTCCTTGGCGCGCGGGGCCTGTACGTCTTGACCACGAGGAGCCTGGACCTCGCGGGCAGCGTCCAGGCGGCCGCCGACGGCCGGCGGCGGGGCCGACGCCGGCGCGGCCTCCTGCTTCCTCGCGAACTGGTCGCGATCCTTGGCCCCCCGCAGGGTGCCCTCACGCTCCTCCGCGGGAGCCGGCGCCGTCGGCGGTTCGGCTTCGGTCTTCGTGTAGCCCTGAACCTGTTCAGCCTCGGCGGACTTGGATGGAGCTTCCGAGGCCGGCGCCACCACGCCCGATTGCGGCGCCTCGACCGCCCGCTGGATCTCTGGAGTCTGGCGGTAGAGGAAGATCGCCAGGGTGGAGACCAGGAGGAGGGCAGCGACCTCCAACGGGAGCCTCACGTGGAGCGGCAGGAACACATTCCGGATGAGGCGGCGATGCCACGGTTCCCCTCTGGACGCTTGCATTACCCGCGTCGCGAAACCTGCAGGAGCCCGGGCCTCCCCCACGGAGTGGAGGAGGCTGACGGTCTGGCGGAAGCGCTCCCACTCGCGCCGGCAGTCGGCGCAGCCCTGGAGGTGCCCGTCCAGGGCCGCGCGCTGCTCCGCGGTGAGAAGATCGTCCATCTTCGCCGAGAATAGCTCTCGAGCTTCGTGACAGTTCATGACCAGAATCGCTCCAGGCGCTCCTTCAGCTCCATCCGCGCGCGGTGCAGGCGCGACCGCACCGTGTTCAGGGGAAGCTCCAGGGCCGCGGCGATCTCTTCATAGGCCAAGCCGTGGAGATCCCTCAGCACCACCACAATCCGCCTTTCCTCGTCGAGCGCCGAGATGGCCCGGTGGAGCGCCGCCTGCATCTCCCCCGCCTCCAGCGTCGCCCCCGGGTTGGGGTGCCCGTTGGCGACGCGCGCCAGTGTTCCCTCCCCCGCGCGCTGCGCACGACCGGGCGCCTTCAGCCGGTTCAGGCAGAGGCGGGAGGTGATCGCGTAGAGCCAGGTGGAGAGCTTGGCCTCGCCCCGGAAGCGCCCGATCGAGCGGTGAACGCGCAGGAACACCTCCTGGGCGACCTCCTGGGCGTCTCCCCGGTCGCCGAGCATCCGCAAGGCGATGCTGAAGATCCGGTGCTGGTAGGTCAGCACGAGCCGCTCGAATGCCTCCGGCTCCCCGCGCCTCAGCGCTTCGACCAGGGACGGATCGTCAGGAGCTCTGTCGCCCGGTTGGACAGCGCGGGACGGCAAAAGTTCCCGCTGCACAGGGCCACTATGAGCGAAAGGGAGGCTCGTTGCAACTTTTCCGAAGGCTGTGCCATAATCCGCCGCATGGCGGTCCAGGCCCTCTACGCGCTCCAGAACGGCTTCTTCGGCTTCGAGCGGAACGGCCTCTTCTACGACGAGCGGTCGGGGGAAAAGACCCGGATCGTCGTCGCGTGCTACCTGGTCAAGACCTCCGACGCGACGATTCTCTTCGACACCGGCCTGGCCCCCCGGGCGGTGCCGGGCCTCCTGCGCACCGATCCCCTCGCCCGCTTCTCGGACGACGATCTCCTGGTCCACCGGCTGGACGCGATCGGCCTCGAGCCCGGGAGCGTGGACGCGGTGGTCCTCTCGCACCTGCACTTCGACCACGCGGGGGGCGCCTCGCTCTTCCCCAAGTCGGAGCTGATCGTCCAGCAGGACGAGTACGCCTACGCCCACCACCCGGCGGCCTTCTTCGCCTCCTTCTACTACCGGAAGAACTTCGACCTGCCGGGCTACCGGTGGCGGCTGCTGGACGGGGATACCGAGCTCGTCCCCGGCGTGACCGTCCTCCGCACCGATGGCCACACCCCGGGGCACCAGTCGCTCCTGGTGGAGCTGCCGGGGGCCGGGCCGGTGATTCTGGCGGGCGACTGCGCGTACTGGCAAGAGCACATCGACAAGGAGCGCGTCCCGGGCGTGGTCTGGAATCCCACCCTGGCGCTTCACTCTCTCAAACGGCTCAAGACCCTCGCCCGGCTGACGCGCGGCCGGATCTTTCCCAGCCACGACCCCGTGTTCTGGCAGACCGTCAAGCAGGCCCCCGATTTCTACCGGTGAATGCCGGAAGCGCCTCGGGCATGAGAATCGCGATACTCGGAGGGACAGGGCCCGAGGGCGCGGGGCTCGCGCTCCGGTGGGCGCTGGCCGGGCACGAGGTCATCATCGGCTCCCGCCAAGCCGAGCGCGCGAGGGCCACGGCCGCCGAGCTGAGCGCGCGCGCGAAGGGCGCGACGATCTCGGGCAGGGCCAACCGGGAGGCCGCCGAGGCCAGCCAAGTGGTGGTACTCGCCCTCCCCGCCGCGGGGCTTGCCGCGACGCTGCCCGGCGTGAAGGACGCGTGCCGGGGGAAGACTGTGGTGAGCACGGTCGTCCCCCTCACCTTCGGCGGCCCGCGCCTCCACACCCCCCCGCCGGCCGGCTCGGCGGCGGAGGAGGCCCAGACCCTCCTCGGCCCCGAGGTGAAGGTCGTGGCCGCGTTCCACCACATCGCCGCCCACGAGCTGGCCTCCGAGCATCCCATCGACTGCGACCTCTTGATCTGCGGCGAGGATGCCGCCGGGAAGGCGACCGTCGCCGACCTCGGCAAGAGCATGGGGCTCAGGGTTCTCGACGTCGGGCCGCTCAGCAACGCGGGGCCCATCGAGGGGATCACGGCCGTGCTCGCCACTCTCAACCGCCGGTACAAGATCAAGAACTCGGGGATCAAGATCACCGGGCTCTAGCGGGAGCGTTCGACATGCCAGAAGCGCCGGTCCTCGTGCAACACACCCGTCTCCGGGAGTTCATCGGCCGGGTCCTGGGGGCTCTCGGGATGCCGCCGCACATCGTCGAGCCCACGGCGCGGCTCATGGTCGGCACCGACCTCCGCGGCGTGGACTCCCACGGCATCGGCATGCTCCCCCGCTACGTCGAGTGGACCCGGGACGGCTTCATCGATCTGGCGGCCGAGCCCAAGACGGTGCGGGACGACCTGGCCACCGCGCTGCTCGACGGCCAGAAGGGGCTCGGCCACTACGCGTCCACCCTGGCCATGGAAATGGCTATCGCCAAGGCCCGGGCCTACGGGGTGGGGATCGTAGCGGTCAGGAATTCGGGCCACTACGGCGCCGCGGCCAACTACTCCATGATGGCGCTGGCCCGCGACATGATCGGGCTGACCACCACGAACTCTCCCTATATCGCCATGGTGCCCACCTTCGGCAGGACGCCGATGCTCAGCACCAATCCCATCAGCATCGCGGCTCCCGCGGGCAGCGAACCTCCCTTTGTGCTCGACATGGCCACCACGACCGTCGCGATCGGCAAGCTCAGGATCGCCGCGCGGTGGGGGAAGCCGATCCCCGAGGGCTGGGCGATGGATCCCAGCGGAAAGCCCACCACCGATCCGGAGGTGGCGCTGACCCACCGATTGCTTTCTCCCCTGGGCGGGAGCAGGGACCTCGGCGGTCACAAGGGCTACGGCCTCGGCGTGATGGTGGACATCCTCTCCGGCGTCCTCAGCGGCGCCGTGTACGGCAACCTGTTTTTCCGGAGCGACATGCAGAAGGACAAGCTCCACAACGTGGGCCACTGCTTCGCCGCCATCGACCCGGCGCGCTTCCGCCCCCTGGAGGAGTTCAAGGCCGACATGGACGACATGCTCCGGGCGCTCAAGGCATCTCCGAAGGCGGAGGGCCAGGAGCGGATCTACACGGCGGGGGAGCCCGAGGCCGAATGCGAGTGGCGGCGGCGCGTCGAGGGAATCCCGCTGGCGCCGGCGCTCGTCCAGCAGGTGAACGCGATCGCCCGCTCCCTCGGCGTCCCTCCCCTGCCGTAGCCCCCGCCGGCACCGTCTTGCCCGCGGCGATCCCAATAGGGTGATCGTCGCGGTGGGCGCGGCCCCTGCGCCGGCGTTAAGCTGTCAGGACTCGCAGTGTATCCCGCGCTATCCAGTTCGGTATACTACAAGTCGGGCGGACCATTGGCGCGCTCCACGGGAAAATGGCTGTGAGACCATCAATCGTCAGGCTCACCATCGTCGTCGCCCTTCTGCTCCTGACCGCGCCGCCCGGCGCGGGCGCGCAGCCGGCGGGGAAGGTGTGGCGGATAGGGTATCTAGACCAGGGATCGGCAGCCCGTAATAGGCCCTACTTGGATGCATTCCGGCAAGGGCTCCGCGAGCTCGGTTGGCTTGAGGGCCAGAACATCGCTATTGAGGTCCGGTTCGCCGAGGGGAAAACCGATCAGCTCCCCGCGCTCGCGCTTGAACTCGTCCGCCTCAAGGTGAACCTCATCGTCACCTGGACCACGCCAGCGGCTCTAGCCGCCAAGCAAGCCACCACGACGATACCCATCGTCATAGGGTTTGCTGCCGATCCGGTTGGGAGCGGAATCGTCGCCAGCCTCTCGCATCCCGGAGGGAACATCACAGGGTGGACGCACCTGGGTCTCGAGTTGCGCGCCAAGTATCTAGAATTGCTAAAGGAAGCCGTTCCCAAAGTCACTCGCTTTGGCGTCCTTTGGAACCCAACTAACCAAGTACATAAACCGTCGTTGAAAATCATCGAAGCCGCCGCTCAGCGGCTCAAGGTGGAACTTCACCTAACGGGCGTGCAAGACCCCAAAGAGCTCGAGAGCACCTTCTCGGCGCTGGTAGGAAAGGGCGTGCAGGCTCTCGTGGTGTTCCCAGACGGGATGTTTCTCGCTCAGACACCGCTGATTATCGCCCTCGCCAGCCGGAGCCGGCTCCCTACCATGTACGGCGTCAGGGAGTACGCGGAGATCGGCGGTCTCATGGCCTATGGGACCAATCTGTCCGAGATGCACCGGCAGGTCGGAGCGTCCCTCGTGAACAAGATCCTTAAAGGTGCCAAGCCGGCCGACCTTCCCGTGGAGCAGCCGACGAAGTTCGAGCTGGTGATCAACCTCAAGACCGCCAAGGCCCTCGGCCTCACGATGCCGCCATCGCTGCTGCTCCGGGCGGGCCAGGTGATCGAGTGAGGCACCGAGCTAAGCTCGCGGCCGTCGTGTCGCGAATCTGGCGCATTGATGGGGGCCGAAGGGTTTCAGGAACACCTTTCACGAGTTCGACAAGCTCACCTGGCGCATGCTCTTCGAGTGTACTGCCGAATGCGAAAAGGTGAAGAAGTTCGCAGTCGATGCAAACGAACAGAACTTCGATCGCCTTGAAGCGCAGCTGGCCAAGATGACGTAGCCCGGGGGGCCCTCTACGACCCCATCACCAGGCCGCCGTCGATGTTGATGGCCTGGCCCGTCAGGTAGTCCGAATCGGCTGACGCCAGGAACGCTACGAGTCCCGCCACGTCTTCCGGCCGCTCGGGGCGCCCCAAGGGAATGCCGGCCGTCCGGCGCTTCCAGGCTTTCCCCCGCTCCCAGCCCTCGAGCGCTGTCCAGTCCGCATCGAGCTTCGCCCACATGGGCGTATCCACCACGCCCGGGCAGATGCAGTTGGACGTGATCCGGCTCGGAGCCAGCGCCTGAGCCGCCGTGCGTGTGATGCTCACGACCGCGGCCTTGGACGCCGCGTAATGAGCCGTGAGCGGCAGGCCACCCCGGTAGGCGGCGATGGACGCGGTCTGGATCAGCTTGCCTCTGAGCTCCGACCCCGGCATCGGGTCCTGCCGGATCATGCGGCGCGCCGCGGCCTGGAGCACGAAGAAGACGGCGCGTAGGTTCACGTTCATGAGTCGGTCCCAGTCCGCCTCGGTCAAATCGAGGAGCGGCTTCCCCTGAATCACGCCGGCGTTGTTGAAGAGGACGTCCAGCCGCCCCCAGCGCCGGTACGCCGTCTCGACCATGCGGTCGATGTCCGCGCGCACCGTCACATCGCCCTGGATCGCGACCTGGCCAAGCTCGCCGGCGAGGCGCTCGACGGCAGGCCCATCGAGGTCGGTGAGCACCAGGCGCGCGCCCTCCGCCGCCAGCCGCCGGGCGCAGGCGGCGCCGATGCCTCCGGCCGCCCCGGTGATGAGGACGATCCGCCCATCGAGCCGCGCGCTCGTCAGAACACTCCCCCGCGGCTCAGGGCCAGCCCGAGATAGACGAGCCCCACCCCGAGCAGGAGCGCGACCCGGTCGAGCTTGACGAGCGTCCTCAGCGCCTGCGTGGCGTCGCGGCCTTCGGCCACGGCGCGGATCAGGCGCGCCGCCACGCCGAAATCGCGGTGCGCCGACAGCATCAGGAGCACCACCACGAGGAAGAGCTTCAGGGCCAGGAGCTTCAAGACCCCGCTCTCGATCATCGAGGCCACCGGCGGCAGGCGGGTCAGGTTGTGGAGTCCCGTCAGGATCAGGAGCGCCAGGGCCGTCCAGGCGACGCGCCGGGAGCGACGAACGGCCTGGGCGACAGGCTCCGCCGGACCGCCTCCGGCCAGCAGCGGGAGCAGGATGTGGCTCTGGAAGAGCAGCCCGCCAAGCCACACGGCGGCCGACACCACGTGGAGCCAGAGCGGCAGGAGCCGCATTATGGGTTGTTCGAGCGCCGGCTTTGCCGGCGCAACCCCGGGGGGGAGGCGTCGGAAGGGGGGCGGAGCCCCCCTCCGAGGAATCGGCCGGGCCGGCCGTCGAGGAGCGCCGCGAGCACCGCGCCGACGTCGGCGAAGTCCGCGAACAGGACGTCGGGCGCGTGGGCGGCCAGCTCCTCCACGCGGTGCCCGCCGGTCGCCACCGAGACCGCGCGGGCCCCGAAGGCGCGGGCGCAGGCGATGTCCAGCGGCGTGTCGCCGATGATCACGACCCGCTCCGGGCTGATCGGGCGTCCGGCGAGAGCCTCGGCCCGCCGCGCCGCGACGGCGGGGAGCCGGGCGCGGTCGGCCGCATCGGACCCGTACGCGCCGAGGCGGAAGTGGGGCAGGAGCCCGGTGGCCTCGAGCTTGATCCTGGCGCCGGCTTCGATGTTGCCGGTGAGCAGCCCGAGGACCGCGTCGGCCTGCGCGCCCAGGAGTCCCACCAGCTCCGCGATCCCCGGCATGACCTTGACGCCCCCCGCGCGCCCGATCTCGGCGCGGAGATCCTGGACGTACCGGTCGTAGAAACGGGGCAGATGTTCCGCGATCTCGACCGCGGACAGCCCGGCCGTCCCCATGAGGTCGAAGATGATCTGCGGATCGGTCTTGCCTCTGAAGTCGTAGGTGGCAAGCGGGCCCGTGGCGCCGTACACCGCCTCGAGAGCTCGGCCGACGGCGCGCCGGCCGGCGCCCCGCGCCGATACCAGGGTCCCATCCACGTCGAAGAGAAAGAGCCGCATCAGGAGGCGGCCGGGCCGAGCGCCTCGGGGGAAAGGGCCCGCAGCCGGCCCACGATCGGCGGGAGCCCCTCCACGACGGTCTCGATGTCGGCGGCCGTCGTCCAGCGGCCCAGGGTGAAGCAGAGCGAGCCTTCCTGCTCCTGCGGGTCGGCGCCGATGGCCCGGAGCACGTGGGAAGGCTCGAGGGTCTTCGACGCGCAGGCCGAGCCGGAGGCGGCCGCCACGCCGTGCAGGTCCAGATCCATCAGCACGCCGTCGGCCTTGACCGAGCGGAGGCACACGCTCAGGTGATGAGGAAGGCGGCGAGTCCGCGAGCCGGTGAGCCTGCAGTCGGGGATCGCTGCCAGGAGTCCGCTCAGAAGCCGATCCCGGAGCCGGCAGAGCCTCGCCGTCTCCTCCCGCCACTCGGCGCGGACCAGCTCGGCGGCCACCCCCATGCCCACGATGGCCGGCAGGTTTTCTGTCCCGGCACGGTACCCTTGCTCCTGGCCGCCTCCCAGGACTTGAGGCAACAGCTTGACGCCGGGCCGAACCCAGAGCGCGCCGGCCCCCGGGGGCCCGTAGAGATCGTTGGACGACAGCGTCAGGAGATCGACTCCCGCCTCGTCCACCGTGAACGCCAGGCGCCCCGCGGCGCCGACCCCATCCACGTGAAACGGGATACCGTGCTCCCGGGCGATGCGGCCCAGCTGCGCCAACTCCTGAGCGGTGCCGATCTCGCCGTTGGCGGCCATGATCGAGACCAGAACCGTGTCACGACGGATCGCGCGGGGCAGCGCGTCGGGATCCACGCGCCCCTCGGAATCCACCGGGAGGTATGTCACCGCCGTGCCGCCCTTTTCGAGATCGCGGCACGGGTTGATGACGGACATGTGCTCGATGGAGGAGGTGATGATGTGCCGCCCCCGCTCGGCAGCCCGGAGCGCCACGCCTTTGATCGCCAGGTTGTTGGCTTCCGTGGCGCCCGAGGTGAAGAGGAGCCCCGCCGCCGGCCCACCGATCAGCCGGGCGACCTTCACGCGCGCCGCCTCCAGCGACTCGCGAGCCGCGCTCCCCAGCGAGTGGAGCGCCGAGGGATTGCCCACCCCGCCCTCGAGGAACGGCCGCATGACCGCGACCACCCGGGGGTCCACCGGAGCCAGCCCCCCGTAGTCGAGATAGACCCGCCCGCTATCGGGTCTTCCTGACGAGAAAGCGATAAACCGCGCCATCCTTGGAGATCTCCAGCAACTCGTGGCCCGTCCGCCTGGCCCAGCTCTTCATGTCCGCCTCAGAGGAGGGGTCGTCGGCCAGCATCTCGATGACTTCCCCGACGGCCAGCCCTTTGACGGCCTCGCGGATCTTCACGATGGGCATGGGACAGAACAGGCCAATGCAGTCGATCTTGGCGTGAATATAGGCCACTTTGGCTTGCCTGAACCCCTATTCACACTACCCCACTGCCGTCAAACCCGTCAAGGAACCACCCGGAAATTCCCACTTGACACAGCTCGAACTATAGAAAACAATCACCAATACCTTTTAATTCATTCAAAAAGCCCCAGAGCGAGGAACCATGACCCCTGAGCCGGCTTCTGACATCTTCACCGTCGGCGACGTCGCCGCCTATCTGAAGCTCCCGATCTCCACCGTGTACCGTCTGGCCGAGCGGAGGGAAATCCCGGGACACAAGGTCGGCCGCCAGTGGCGCTTCCAGCGGGCCGTCATCGACGAATGGCTCCGCAAGCGCTCCGAGGCACGCACGGTGACGATCCTCGTGGCGGACGACGATAACAACGTCCGCGAGGTCCTCGCCGAAGCGCTCGAGGGCCCCGGGCGGCGGGTGCTCCAGGCCAAGAACGGGGTGGAGGCCGTCCAGTGGGCGACGGCGGCTCCCGTGGACCTCGTCGTCCTCGATCTCCTGATGCCCGAAATGGACGGGGTCGAGGCCTATCGCCGGATCCACGCGGCGCGCCCCGAGCTGCCGGTGGTCATCGTGACCGGGCACACGGAGAGTGACCTCATGCTGAAGGTGCTGGAGATCGGTCCCTTCACGGTCCTGCAGAAGCCGCTGGACATCAATAAGTTCCGCAAGGTCATCGATCTCATCGTGGGAGCCTAGCGCCGTGGCGGAGGGGGCGGCGGGCGGAGGACGGGCGGACGTCCTGATCACGGGGCAGCGCATCCGCCGCAAGATCCTGCTGTCCCTGGCGTTCTGCTCCGGCATCCCGCTCCTTCTCCTCGCCTACGTCCTGTACGCCCAGGTCGTGCCGCTGCTGGACCCCATCGGCCACCGCGGGCTCATCCTCGGCCTCCGGGTGCTGATCATCTTCGTCGGCCTCCTGATGGCGGCCGGGGGCTACGTCATCTGGGACGTCGCCCGTGCGGTGGCGCGGACGGCCGAATTCATCTCCACCTCCAAGCACTTCGAGGGGACGGAGGGCCGCCGCGATGAGATCGGCCTCCTCATGAGCTCCTTTTCCCGGATGCTCACCACCATCGAAGCCCAGTCCGCCGAGATCAACGCCTTCGCCGCCCGGCTCGACAGCGCCTACAAGGAACTGGAGCTCACCAATTCGCGGCTGAAGGAGTTCTCCTTCAAGGACGAGGTGACCGGCCTGTACAACCGGCGCTTCTTCTCGGTCCGCCTGGAAGAGGAGGTCAGTCGCTGCCGGCGCTTCAACCACCCGGTGTCGGTGGTCCTGCTCGACCTCGACGACTACAAGATCATCAACGACGAGCTCGGTCACGGGGCCGGGGACGAGACGCTGCGCGAGGTCGCCCAGCTCCTGCTCAAGCACTCCCGGGGCATCAACGTCATCTGCCGGTACGGCGGCGACGAGTTCGCCGTGCTCCTGGTGGAGACGTCGAAGGCGGGCGCCCGCCTCTATGCGGACCGCATCCGTCAGGTTCTGGCCACCCACCCCTTCGCCCACGGCCGGCGTGTCACGGCCAGCTTCGGCGTGGCCAGTCTGCCGGAGGACGTCGCCCCCGCCACCGAGGAGCTCATCCGGGCCGCCGACGAGGCCCTCTACGCCGCCAAGCGCGCCGGCAAGAACCGCGTGGAGGGCTACGATGCCCAGGCCGACCCGAAGGCACCGCAATCCCGCGAGAGGGTGTACTGATCATGGCGAACAACGGGAAGCGCGTCCTGATCGTGGACGATGATCGCCAGGTCCGCGAGGTGCTGCACGAGATCTTCCTCTCCCACGGCTACAAGTGCGAGCTGGCCAACGACGGGCGGGAAGGCCTGGAGGTCTTCCGCGCCACCCGGCCGCCGCTGACCGTCACCGACGTGAAGATGCCGGTCATGGACGGGCTCGAGTTCCTCAAGTTGATCCGGGGGCTCGACGTCGACGCCGCGGTCATCGTGCTGACGGGTGTGGGCGACGTCAAGACGGCCATCGAGAGCCTCAAGGTCGGCGCCTACGACTTCATCATCAAGCCGGTCAACGTGGATGAGTTGCTCATCGCGGCCGAGCGCGCCGTGGAACGCCGCCAGCTCCTCATCGAGCGGCGGGAGTACCAGGCCATGCTGGAGCGCCGCGTGGAGGAGGCGACGCGCGACCTCGCCGCGACGCTCCGGGAGCTTCAGGATACGTACCGCGCGACGCTGGAAGCGCTGGGCTCGGCCCTCGACACCCGGGACGTGGGCACCGAGGCCCACTCCCGCCGCGTGCACGGCTACGCGCTCACCATCGCGCGCGCCCATGGCGTCTCCGAGAACGAGATCAAGGACATCGAGCATGGAGTCCTGCTGCACGACATCGGCAAGATCGGCATCCCGGACGCCATCCTGCTCAAGCCGGGTCCCCTCACTCCGGAGGAGTGGATCGTCATGCGCACCCATCCGGAGGTGGGCCGGCGGCTCATCGAGCGGATCCCGTTCCTGCGGGGGGCCGTGCCGATCGTCTATCACCATCACGAGAGGTGGGACGGGTCCGGGTACCCCCTAGGCCTTCGCGGCGACGCCATCCCGCTGGGGGCAAGGATCTTCGCGGTGGCCGACGCCCTGGACGCGATGACCTACGACCGGCCGTACTCGAAGGCGGTGTCCTACGAAGCGGCCTGCCGGGAGATCGAGGGGTGCGCGGGCACGCACTTCGACCCGATCGTCGTCAGGACCTTCCTCTCGATCCCGGAGGCGATCTTCGACGAGATCCGCCGCCGGAGTCTCGAGCCCTAGCCTGCATTATTCACGAACCATAGTCGAGTGTAGCGGGCGGGGCCTGTCGCAGGGCGCAACCCCCGTGGGTCCGGCTCCGTCACCCACTCGCCCGAACGCCGCGCCGAGCGCGGCGGACGGGACGAGGGGGGCCCACTGCGCGCGGCCCCGTGGGAGTTGCACCCTGCGCCACCCGCCCGGTCGCGCCATCGCCGTTCGTGAATAATGCGCGCTAAGAGGGCGCGGCCCCTCCCCCTCGGGGACCTATCCGGCCTCCGGGGCGCGCTCGAGCGCCTCCATCACCCGCTTGGCTTTCGAGAGCGCGGACGAAAGCTCCTGCTGGCTCAGGCCGCGCTCGAGGCTCTCGCGCATGAGGGCCTTGAGGCGCTCCGCCTCCGCGACCGCCGCGCTTCGATCGCCGTCTTTCGCCAGCTGGCCGATCGTGATCCCCCGCGCGTCGGTGACGCCATCGAGCGCGCGGACCAGGGCTTCCCGGGTCTCCTGCTGTCGCTCCGGCCCGACGTCCCCGATCTTGAGGGCGTGGAAGAGCGGCTCCAGCGCCCCCTCGTACTCTCCCGCCTCCACGCGGCGCATGCCCAGCTTGGTGTAGCCCCACCAGAGCCGACGGTGCGCGTCCTCCCGGCGCTTCGCCGGCATGGCGTCCGGCGGCATCGTGCTCAGGATTCCTTCGGCCCGCTGCAGGAAGGACACGGCTTCGCGCTCGCGCTCGTCTTCGAGCGTCCGGATGGCGCTGGCGGTGAGCTGCCCGATCTCGCCGGTGAAGGTGGCTGACAGGAGCTCCGCGAACTGATCCCGACGATCCGACGGGAAATCCTCGTCGGCCAGCGCCTCCCGGATGAGGCGGCGCGCCCGGTGAAACTCCTGGCGCTGGACGAGCGCGGCGGCAGTCTGGCTGTAGGAGGCCCAGAGGCCCCGGCGCGCCCGTTCCTGCCCGGACTGCAGCTCGGTGTCCCCGGGCGATGCCGCCAGGCCCTCGCGGAGCCACCCCATTGCCTGCCGGAGCCCGCGAATACGCTCCTCGGGTTCCGCGATCTGCTCCGCCCGCTCGAGCAGCCGGCGGCTGGCGCCCGCGGCCAGCGCCACCGCTTGGGTCTGGTACGCCGACCGGTCCTCTTCCGGGGCCGCGTGGACGGCCTCCTCGAACGCGGAGAGCGCGCCCTCCTCATCCCCCAGGGCCTGGCGCGAGAGCGCGAGTACGCTCCAGAGCTTGGCGACATCCTGGGCACGGGGGGCGGCCGTCGCCGTCTCTCCGAGGGCGCGCTGAAGCGCCGGCTCGGCCGTCGCGACCACCGCCTGGTATTGCCGCCGCTCGTAGAAGCCGAAGCATTCGTTGACCGGCAGCTCGACGGCGGGAGCCCGCGGCGCGGCGGGACGCGCGCTCGGCGTGGGCTCGCCTACGGCAGGCGCCGCGGGCGGGGGGGCGGGCGCGACCACGGGGGGCAGCGGCGGGACCGGCGAAACCGGTGGAGGCGGCGCCTCGGGGGCGGCAGGTCTGGCGCGCGGCGTGAACACCGGAGCCGCCCGCCGCGCGGCCGGCGCGACATCAGGGGCAGCCATCCCCCGCGCCCCCTCGCCTGCCCGGCGCCGCGGCGACACGCCCGGCCGCCGGCGGCGCACGCGCCGCCGACGCCGCCGCGGGGCGCTCAGCGCCTGAGCCAGCCCGACGAGGAGAAAGATCCCGGCGAGGACGCCCGCCACCGCCAGCACCAGTTCCTGGCTCAGCATGGCCCCCATGCTAGCATATCCTTTTGAATTCTCAGGACTCTTCCAGTATCATGGGAAGGCATCCACCTTCGCCGGGAGGGAAATCCGATGCGGCGCGTAGCGGTGATCGGAGTTGGTGTGACCAAGTTCGGCAAGCACGAACGAACATGCGCCGAGCTCTTCGCCGAGGCCGCCGCCGATGCGATCCAGGACGCCGGCGTGTCCCCACGGGCCATCCAGGCCCTCTACTATGGCAACGTCGTCGGGGGCGAGGGGGACCGCCAGCTCCACATGGGCCCGCTGGCCGCCTCCGTCCTCGGCATTCCCACAATCCCCACGACCCGCTTCGAGACCGCCTGCGCCACGAGCCACGCCGCCTTCCGCCACGCCGTGATGGAGATCGCCGCGGGCGTCTCGGACGTGGTGCTCGTCGGAGGCGCCGAGCGCGTCCTGAACCTTCCGACCGACGCAGCGACCGAGTATTTCGCGTACGCGTCGGACGCCACCTTCGAGCAGCCCGCGGGGATCACCTTCCCCGGGGTCTTCGCGCTCGTCGCCCGGGCGCACATGGCGAAGTATGGGACGACCGAAGAGCAGATGGCCCACGTCGCCGTAAAGAACCACCGGCACGGGGCCCTCAACCCGAAGGCGCAGTTCCAGAAGGAGATCACGCTCGAGCAGGTGATGAAGAGCGCCAAGGTCGCCGATCCGCTCAAGCTCTACGACTGCTGCCCCTTCACCGACGGCGGCGCCGCCGTCGTGATTGTCTCCGAGGAAGTGGCCCGCAGGAGCCGGAAGCCCGTGTGGATCCTCGGCTCCGCGGCCGCATCCGATTCGATGTTCCTCCACGAGAAGAAGGACCTGAGCCGCGTCCTCGCCACCGAGCGGGCCGCGCAGGCGGCGTACCGGCAGGCCGGTCGGGGCCCGCAGGACGTGGATGTCGTGGAGCTTCACGACTGCTTCACGATCGCAGAGATCGTCGCGACCGAAGGGCTCGGCTTCTTCGAGCCGGGCACCGGGGGCATCGCGGCCGAGAAGGGCTGGACCGGCCTCGGGGGGAAGCTGCCGGTGAACCCGTCGGGCGGGCTGAAGGCCAAGGGTCATCCCATCGGCGCGACGGGCGCCGCGCAGGTCGCGGAGATCGTGACCCAGCTCCGGCGCGAGGCCGGCCCGCGCCAGGTGGACGGCGCCAAGGTCGGGCTCGTGCACACGCTTGGTGGCAACACCGCCACCGTCCTCGTGAGCCTCCTCTCCAGTGAGTAAGGTGGTCACGCTCAAGGCCTTCTTCGAAGAGGCCCGCGCCGGTCGCCTGACCGGTATCCGGTGCGGCCGCTGCGGGGAGATCGCCATCCCGCCGAAGGAGTTCTGCCCGGCGTGTCAGGAGCGGGCGTGGGAGCCCGTCCCGCTCGACGGGCACGGCACGATCGCGAGCTTCACGGTGATCCGCGTCCCGCCCCGGGGGCGGGCCGAGGAGGCGCCCTACGCGGTGGCCGTGGTGAAGCTGAACGAGGGAGTATCCCTGCTGGGCCGGATCCTGGACATCCCGCTGGACGCGCTCAAGGTCGGCATGCCGGTTCGCTTCCGCCCGCTGCTCCGGGAGGAGCAGACGGTGGTCGCCTTCGGGCCTCCTTAGCGCGGATTATTCATGGCGAACTCCGTTCCAATGGTGACTGCGGAAACGAAGTAAACTGCGCAGCATGGACAGCGTGATTGAAGTCTGCAAAGAGCAACTGGTGGGGTGGTATGACAGCATCGATCGGGTGCGAG